>DASURJ010000612.1:0-2693 GCA_036280115.1 Gemmatimonadaceae bacterium | reverse complement strand
CGAGGAGCCGCCGTCGCGCGGCGAGGGTTTCGTCCTTCGATGGAGGCCCTGGCGGAAAGCGGTGCGCCGGAACGCCGACGAGCAGGTTCGGGTCGGGCGAGATGCTGCGCCACACGGCGCGCTGGCTGGTGAGTGCCACGCCCGGGACGTCGGTTCCGAGGTCCAGGAGATCGGTGAAGACCTGCAGATGCAGGTGCGGCGTCCATCCGCCGTTCACCTCCGCGGAGCCTAACGACGCAAACCGGGCGCCGCGCTCGATCGCCTGGCCGACGGCGAGCCCGTCGAGTGACTCGCGACTCAGGTGCCCGTACAGCGTGAAGAACGCGATGCCGTCATCGAGCTCGTGGCGCAGAATGATGACCGGCCCGTAGTCGAGCGCGGCACGGTTGTCGGCGAAGGCGTGCACGGTGCCGCGCAGTGGGGCGTACACCGGCGTCCCGGCATCGGCGAACAGGTCGAGCCCGATGTGAATCGTTCGTCGCTCGGCGAGTGGCGTGTCGGCCTCGCCGAAGAGCGTCGAGCTATAGAGCAGGCGCGGCTCGTCGTACCGGCCGACGCTCACGCGCACGCCTGCCTCGCGCATTGCGTTCGCGACGCGCGCCGTGAGGACCGGCTCCGCGTTCTCCGCCGGCTCGGCGCGCACGAGCGGGCTCGCAACGCTCAGATCGAGAACGAGGACAGGCTCGGTGCGAAGGTCGAATGGAAGTACCGGGGCGAACTCCGTGGAGTGGCCGGCAAGCCACGATCGCACGCGCGCCGCGGATGGCGAGGGCTCGAGGCCGGCCGCATCGCGACAGATCGCCTCGGCCAGGCCGAACGGGACGCGCGCGAGCTGCGGGAGCACTCGCCGAATGGCCGACTGGCTGACATCGAGGTACTCGTTGTCGGGCCGAAGGCGCCGCTGGTGGGCCGCAATGCACGCGCTCATCGCGAGCCGCATGATGCTCAGCCCGTACAGCGCGCGCAGCTCGCCCTCGGCGAGGGGGGCGACCGTCGTATGTCCGCGGACGAGCTGCGCCATGGCCGCGAGCGGGTCGTCCGCGCCGAGCAGCACGTACGCGCCGGCGATCGCGAGGTCGGCGACGGCGTAGCCGTGCACCATGTCCCCGAAGTCCACGACGCCGCTCACACGCACGCCCGGTGCGACGGTGAGGGCGCCGTCGACGAGCACGTTGAAGTCGTTCAGGTCGTTGTGGATCGCGCGCCGTGGTAGATCGTCCAGCACGGGCCTGACGTGGCGATCGAACTGCGCGACGATCGTATCGATGGCCGCCGCGAGACGTTCGTCCGTGAGCAGGGGTCGATACTCGCTCAACACGCGAGACGCGTGCGCGAGGTCCCAGTGAAACTCGCGATGGATCGCGGGGTGATCGAAGTCCGCGAGCGCGCCGCCAAGGGCCGCAACTGCACGACCGAGGTCCTGGAGGAGCGGCCCGGGATGATGCGCGAGAGTGCCGAGAGGTCGTCCAGGGAGATGGGTCACCGCCCACACGAAGTGCTCTCGGCCGTCCGTGCCCCGCGTGGTTGCGATCGTCCCACCATCTCGCGTCACGACGGGTCGCGGGCATAGCGGCGTTCGCGCCGCGACGTGAACCATCACGGCTTGCTGCGCGTCGAGCATGTCGCGGCATTCGCCGGCGTTCGCGATCTTCAAAACGTGGCGATGACCGGCGTGGTCGGTGATCAGGAAGTTCTGGTCACGCTCGCTTGGCAGTGGCTCGACGGTGGCGTCAACGCCGAACACGTCGCGCGCGATGCGCGCAGCCTCGGTGGGCTCGAAGCGGGGAGCATCATTGACCATGGGCCGAATATACGCCCGTCATTCCGAGCCGGCTGCGTCCCGTAGGCCGTGATCCCGAGCGGAGGCGCCGTCAGGCGCCCGGGTGCCCGCTTGCGGGCAGATGAGGAATCGCGCTCCTCCCGGTGGAGGAAGAGTCCCTCTACCGGAGCTTCCTGGTAGAGGGATTCTGCGCAATCTGCGAAATCTGCGCCCATCTGCGTCTGGTTTTCTTCACCGTCCCGATAGAGGGCCCCACTGTCCGGAGGAGCGCGATTCCTCGACTGCGCTCGCGCTACGCGCTCGCTCCGCTCGGAATGACAACCGCCTTCGGCGCTCCGATCGGAATGACGCGTCAATCGCCTGGCGGGTTCCTTACGAGGCGCATGTCGCCAGCACGTTCGCCTGGGCGAAGCGACCACCCCGGGGCGATTTTCACCGCCCAACCATCGCCCGTCGCCGAATCACCATTCACTCGCGCGGGGCCCTGTAGCATGAGCCGCGTCCGGTCCTCCGACATCAGAATCAGCTTCGCTTCGGCGCTCCCCCACTCGCCCGTCGTACGGAACGTCGGATAGACCATCCCCTCGCCGGGAATCGGCGTCATTCCCGTAGTGACGAACGAGTTCGAGGTTCCGTTCGGGAGGATGACAACGGGCCCCTCGACGAACCGCTTTCGGAGATCCGCCACCCGGGCCTTGTTCTCCTCATCGCGCTTGACCTCCGCAGCCCGCAACTCGGCGCCGCCGTAGAGCTGTGCCAGCGCGTCCACGCCTGATGCCGGCGACACACCGGCAGCGGTCGCGAGCATGGTCGCGAGCTCGTCAGTCGCCTTCAATCGACGCGTCCACCCGGGGCTGTACGACTGGAGTAACACACCGTACGCCGCGCCGCTGGGATACGGAAACGTGCGGAC
>DASURJ010000611.1:0-4285 GCA_036280115.1 Gemmatimonadaceae bacterium | reverse complement strand
GAGCTCGGCATCGACGTCGTCGCGGTCGGCTCGCCTCGCGATGCGGTCGACACGGACGTCTGGATCACGTGCACGACGGCGCGGCAATGGTATCTGGGCCGAGCGCACGTGGGTCCGGGTGCGTTCGTCGCCGCGGTCGGCGCCGATAACGCCGAGAAGCAGGAGATCGAGCCCGCGCTGATGGCGGCGAGCGCCGTCGTTACGGATATCCTCGACCAGTGCGCGGTCATCGGCGATCTGCATCACGCGCTCGACGCGGGAGTCATGCGGCCGAGCGATGTGCGGGCCGAGCTCGCCGATGTCGTGTCGGGCCGCGTTGTCGGGCGAGTCACGGCTGACGAAATCATTGTCTTCGACAGCACGGGTACAGCGCTCGAGGATGTGGCCGCCGCATCGCTCGTGTACGAACGAGCGGTGGCGAGCGGGCGAGGGCTCGACGTCGATCTCGCAGGGCGGCTGACGGACGCTCTCGGCAACCGCGAGACGTCGAACGCCATGAGAGGGCACAGTCGATGAGCGCGCGCGATGAACGGGCGGATGTCAGATGGCTCCTCCTCATCCATCAGATCCCGCCCAAACCGGACTACCTGCGGGTAAAGATCGGTCGGCGGCTTCAGCGCGTTGGTGCGGTCCCGGTGAAGAACTCGGTCTACGTGCTGCCGGACAACGAGCAGGCGCACGAGGACTTCCAGTGGATTCGCACGGAAATTGTGGACGGCGGGGGCGATGCGTCCATCTGTCGTGCCGACTTCGTTGATGGTCTCACGAGTGAACAGCTTCGCGACGCGTTCCGACGCGCACGGGGGGCGGACTACACAGAGGTCGCGGAAGCAGCGCGTGAGCTGACGGCATCGGCGCGCCGCCTCGACGCCGGCGATCGCCTGTCGCGAGGAGCGCGGTTGGACGAGGAGCTCGCTCGGCTCCGGAAGCGTGTGGCCGCGATTGCGGCCATCGACTACTTCGACGCGCCGGAGCGGGCGAGTACGGAACACGTGCTGGACGCCACCGAAGCAGAGCTGCATCCACGGCCGGCGCCGGCCGCCCGGTCTCGTGGGGAGGGGACGGCGTACCGCGGTCGGACATGGGTCACGCGGGCGGGGATCTTCGTGGACCGCATGGCCAGCGCCTGGCTCATTCGCCGATTCATCGACCCTGAGGCGCGGTTCCGGTTCGTGCGGGCGAGCGACGAGCCGGCGACGCCGGATGAGCTCCGCTTCGACATGTTCGAGGGGGAGTTCACGCACGAAGGCGACCGATGCACGTTCGAGACGTTGCTCGAGCGTTTCTCGCTCGACGACGGGGCGCTCCGTGCCATTGCCGAGGTGGTGCATGACATCGATCTCAAGGACGCGAAGTTCGAGCGCGACGACGCGGCGGGGATCGAGCGTGTGCTCACGGGGATCGCCGCCGCTCACCCTGACGATGCCGCACGGCTCGAGCGTGGCTGCCAGCTGTTCGACGAGCTGTACGCCGTGTTCTCCTCGCGGGCGTCGTCGGGATCGGCCGGCGGACGCTCCTGACCGTGAGATCGGGCGAGCGTACCGCCGTGGCGCTCGACCCACGGGCCCCGCCCGCGCGCGACGACGTGGCGCGTCCGACGTTAGGCGCGATGCTCCGTTTCTTTCTCTGGCTCGGGACGGCGGGGTTCGGTGGTCCGATCGCGCTCGTGGGGTATATGGAGCGGGAGTTCGTCGAGCGTCGCCGGTGGGTGAGCCGTCAGGAGCTCAAGGACGGGATCGCGTTCGCGCAGCTCGCGCCCGGCCCGCTCGCCGCGCAGCTCGCGATCTACCTCGGCTGGCTCTGCGCGGGTGCCCGTGGCGCGACGCTGGTCGCGTTCGCGTTCATCGGACCGTCGTTCGTGATGGTGCTCGCGATCGCCGCGCTGTACGCGCGGTTCGGTGGCATGACGTGGCTGCAGGGTGCGTTCTACGGAATTGGTGCGGCGGTGATCGCCATCATCGCGCGAAGCGCGGTGAAGCTCGCCCGCACCACGCTCGGCGCCGACCGATGGATGTGGACGTTGTTCGCGCTGAACGGCGTGGTCACGGCGTGGACGGAGTCGGAGATTGTCTGGCTGTTCGTGTTGAGCGGGCTTGTGGCGCTCGCCGTCCAGGGCGGGCCGCACGTCAGGCAGGCAGCCTCCGCCTTCGTCGCTGCACCCGGTACGATGCGTTTACCGGAATGGCTGATCGCGAGCGCGCCCGGGATGGCATCGTTGCCGGTGCTCGGGACGCTGTTCGGTTACTTCGCGGCGGCTGGGCTGTTCGTGTTCGGGAGTGGCCTCGCAATCGTGCCATTTCTGCACGGTGGCGTCGTGGTGGAGCATCGGTGGCTTACCGAGCGGCAGTTTCTGGATGCCGTGGCCGTGGCGCTCATTACGCCGGGGCCCGTGGTGATCACGGTCGCCTTCATTGGCTATCTCGTGGCCGGTGTGTTGGGCGCGACCGCGGCGGCGGTGGGGGTGTTCGCGCCGGTGTATGTGCTCACGGTGTTGCTTGCGCCGCGGTACGAGCGGCTCAAGTCGGACCGCCGCGTGCGCGCGTTCGTAGAGGGGGTCACGGCGGCTGCGACGGGGGCGATCGCGGGGGCGGCGTACGTGCTGGGCCGCCGGGCGATCTACGACCTAACGACGGTCGTGATCGCGGCGGGGACGATGTTGATTCTGTTGCGCGTGCGGCGAGTTCCGGAGCCGCTGGTGATCGTGGGGGCGGGAGTGGTGGGGGTGTTGGTGGGCGAGGTGTGAGTCATTCCGAGCGAAGCGAGGAATCGCAGTCGTCCCGAATGAGGGACTGGCCTTCGATTGATCGATACGATCCCTCGCTTCGTCGGTAACGGCAGGATGCTACCGCGGTACCGCTACTTTCTGCGGCGTAGTCCTGAACGCTGCCTGTAATTCATTGCCGAGGGCGCCAAAGACGTTCGAGTCCCAGCAGTAGGTCTCACCGTCGGTTCCGATGCCGCAGGTGTGCTGGCGTCCGGCTGTGATCGCTCTAAACGTCAGCCCCCCGTTGCCCGGGATCGGCGTCAGAGGGCCGCTATTTCACCGCCCAGTCCGTGGACAACAGGTTCGTTCCCCACGCCAGTCGCAGCTCGCCCCGCGCAGCCCCCGGCGCGGTCGAGGGGATGAGCCACATCGTTAGGCTCTCCAGCGGGGCGGACAGTGCCTGATGCCGGAGGTCGACCCGCGCGACGTCATGCGCCGGATCGTAGTCCCCTGACTGCCCCGCACTCCGCTGCACGATCAGCTTCCAACCAGCCTTGCTCGGCAGCGTGTAGAGCACGTACGTACCGGCCGGAATCGACGCCCCGCCGAGCGTGAGGGCGACGCCCGTCGTGAGCGTGGTCGGGTTGTTGGCCCCGGTTCGCCACGGCTTGTCGTACGGAACCAGGCTATCGGTGTGCAGCGCCCGGCCTCGCAGATGGGGTTGTCCGTAATCGAGCTTGATCGTGATCGACGGAGCGCCCTGTGGGGCCTGCGCGCCCTCCTCCCGTGGGTACGCGAGCGTGACCTCGCTCGTGGCACGGCCGCTGGGAGCGGGGCGCAGTGGTGCCTGCGCGAGGAGTGGCGTCGCACCGCCACCGGCGAGGACGATCGTGAGGACTACGCGCTGGAGTCGCATTGCGAGTACCGTTCTGAGAGAACGTCCGGGTTGCTCGCCCGGTGAATCCGGGCGGTCCCAACAAGCTAGGCGGGTGGCCCGACCGCCGTCAACGGGCGCCTAACGCCTGACAGTCCGCGACCATTCGACCGGAGGGTGCACCGCCTTCGTCCCGGCGACCTGATCCCCGTGCCTGCTACCGAGTTCCCCTGATGACCCCGCCCCGCTCACCCCTCGACTCCTCCGATCGCGCGCGCATCGTGACGGCGCTGGAACAGAACCTTCTCGCGTTGTGGTCTCGTTTCGGCCGCGGGGACGGCTGCACGCTGCATGAGCTGGACGACGCGGTCTGGTTCGATACGCCGGCGCGTACGCTTCCCTACAACGCGGTGCTGCGCTTTGCGCCCGAGCGGGACATCGAGGCGCGCATTGATGCCCTGTTCGAGCACTACCGGGAACGCCGCGTCCCGTTCCTCTGGATGGTCCATCCGACGACGCGCCCGCACGACCTCGCCGACCGGCTGAAGGCACGAGGCATGGAGGAGGTCGAGGTGTGCCCGGGGATGTGGATGGACCTCCGTGGATTGCCCGGCATCGGCGACCCACCGGACGGCATAACCATCGACGAGGTAACGGATGCGCCGGGCGCGAGTAGCCTGCTGGAGCTCATCGCATGGAGGTGGGAG
>DASURJ010000610.1:0-9048 GCA_036280115.1 Gemmatimonadaceae bacterium | reverse complement strand
TCCCCTTGGCGTCGCCCATCCGGATGCTGTGGAACTTCCGCCCGGTACCGTCGTTGAAGTGCACGGCCGACGGCGCTTCCACGTTGCCGATGATGATGTCCGGCTTCCGATCGCCGTTGACATCGGCGACGGCGAGCGCGTACGGCGTCGGCGTGGCGCCAGCCACGAGAACGCCGTCGGAGAACCCGCCGGTGGGACGGCCGAAGTAGATCGTGGTCCCGACGCGCTCGTCGATCGCGACGATGTCGAGCCGGCCGTCGCCGTCGAGGTCGGCCGCCTCGGTCATCCGGATCGCCGCGTTAGGTGGCCCGAACGGGATCGGCCGCGCCGCATCGAACGCCCCGCCAGGGGCCGCCAGATACACGCGGCTCTGGCCGCGATCGCGGAACGGCACGGCGAGGTCGATCCGCCCATCACCGTCGAAGTCCGCGGCCGTGATCGTCGTGGCGGGCTCGCGCGAGAACGCGGTGCAGTCGGCGTCGAACCGCCCCGCGCCGCGATTCAGGCACACGTAGTTCGCGCTGCTGCTCCCGCCGCGGTTGGCGACAATGATGTCGGGGAATCCGTCCCCGTTGACGTCGGCAACCGTCGCATTGCGAGTCGGCCATCGGGGGTCCCCGAACGTGGATCCGACGCGAAAGCGGCCTTTCCCGTCATTGAGGTAGACGCGCTTCGGGTCCGGCGCGTCGTTGCTGATCACGACGTCGAGGTCACCGTCGCGGTCGAGGTCAATGAGCCGCCCGGAGTACGATCGATCGGACGTGGTGCCAAGGTCGTAGCCGGGCTCGAAGCCGCCGGCGCCGTCACCAATCATGACACGGTCCACGAGCGGCCAGTGACGTCCCTTCGCGAGCACGACGTCGAGCTTCCCGTCGCCGTCGACGTCACCGATGCTGACGTTCGCCGATGTCTCGGACGTGTGCTCGAGCTGGACGACGCGGTCGAAGGTGGGAAAGGTGTCCGCCGCCTGATGGCTGGTCGCGATCGCGATGGGTGTGCGCCAGTCGCTGAGATCCATCGTCACGCCGCCGACGCAGATTGCTGCCGCCAGCACCGCAAGTGGGCGAGCGATCGACATTGGTCCTCCTTGGGGAACACCGATCATGATCGCGCGGCAAGACGCTCGGCTGCCACCATGTTACGCGCTGCGCGCTCGCGCGGAGTCCGCGGAGACTCATGCCGGCGTACCTGTCGGGCACGGTACCCGCCGCCGCACCTAACGAAAGCCTCCTGGTGCTCGGCGACTACCGCGGGACCGCTGTCGTCGAGCCCGTGTCCAGTACCGTGTCGACTCGCGCACCCGCCGGCGTCAACACCTTCCGCTTCAACAGCAGACGGGAATCCGTCCGCAATGAATCGAGCCGGAGCCGCTGCTGGGGCGTCAGGATGGCACGCAGTTCGTTGTCCACCGAATCCGCCACGCGCCGGAGACGTTCGCCGAGCTCGATCAGCACCTCCCGCGAACGCGGCTCGCTGTGCAGGACGATCGAATCCGCCTGGCGCCGCTGTTCCGGAGTCAGGTCGAGACGGTCGAGCACACCGGCCATGTCATCCAGCGTCGCGCGCAACTTCACGCGCGGGGCGAGTACGCGGTCGCCCACGACACCTGCCGAGGCACCGGCGATGAACGCCAGCAACACCAGCGACGCCACGAATGTGGCGAGGCGCTTCGAAGAGCCCTGAGTCATTGGCGATACCCCATGTACGCGGACAGCAACTCGCCATTCGTTGGTATGTGACTCGATCGCGCCCAGTGTTGGATCAGTTCGGCCGGATCCGTCGGCGCGCCCTCGCCCGATTGCGCGAGCACCACCGCCCCGGCCAGAAACAATAGCACGGCGGCAGCAGCGGCCAGGCCGCGCTGCGCACGGGTCATCCAAACGGGCCATTCGGCGTCGCGAGCGCGTGTCGATGTCGATATCCGCCTCACCGCCGCCTGGATCACTGCATCCTCGTGAGCGGGATCGTCCGTGAGTTCGAGCGCCTGAAGATCGAGGCGGGATTCCGCGCCTCGTTCCCGATTCTCAGTCATGATCCGGCCCCAGCGTCGGAAGGTCGCCCAGCAGCTCCCGGAGTCGTTTGCGGGCGTCGCTCAGGTGGCGGCGCGACATCAGTTCGGAGATGCCGAGCTGACGCGCGAGCTCTGCGTGCCTCCGACCTTCGTAATCGTGCAGAAGAACGACTTCTCGCTGCACTGGCGGGAGTGACAGCAGCGCGGCGGTGAGTCGCGTTCGTAGATCGCCGAGCGCCGCGATGCGATCGGGCCCATCCACCGCAGTTGGGTGTGCAGTGGATTCGAGTTGCTCGGTCGCTCGGAGTTGCAGATACTCGCGGCGATTGCGGGCGGTGTTCCGGACGATGGTCATGATCCAGTGACTCACGCGACTCGGTTCCCGACAGTCCCGCATCCGCTCCCAGCATCGCACGAACGCGTCCTGGCAGACATCCTCGGCGTCCTCGCGATTGCCGAGTTGCGCGAACGCGACGAGAAACGCCATGCGAAAGTACCGCCGCATCAGGACTTCGAATGCGGCGGTGTCGTTTCCGAGAATGAGCGCCACCAACTCCTCGTCCGACTGCGACATGCCTCCATTCGACAGCGTTCGGCGACCGCAAGGCTACCTCATCCCCCTGGTCGGCGCAGCACCCGCGTGCCACCCGGTATGGTCCTGCTGAAGGCTCTGGCCAGCTCCTGCGCGACAACGGTACCGGCAGACGGATCACGGTTGCTGAAGACGATGATCGTGAGCCCGTCGCTCCACGCGGCGTAGTGCGTATTGGTCCCGGGTCCACCTCCGCCGTACGACACGAGATCTCCGCGCTTGAACGAGGGGGCGAGGATGGAGTCGAATGCCGCGGGGAGCAGGCGGCCGGCGCGCAGCGCGGCGTCGAGCTTCAGGAAGTCGTCGACCGTCGAGAAACCGCCTCCGGCCGGCGATCCCCGACCCGCCAGGCTGTACGTGTTAGGCTGGAGCGGTCCGCGAATGGCCGTGTAGCCAGTGGCGCGGTTGGGGACGTCTTCATCGATCAGGTAATGCCGCGTGTCGCTCATACCGGCCGGCCCGGTGATGTGCGCTCTCACATAGTCGTAGTAGGTCGTTCCCGTCACGCGCTCGATCAGCTTTCCCAGGATGATGTAGCCGCCGTTGCTGTAGAGCATCGACGTGCCGGGCTCGAACGCCAGGGGCTCCCTGGCGAACAACTCGAGGTACTGATCCACGGTTCGAATCTCGGCGTGACGCCTGAGGTACTCGTCGTTCATGAAGTTGCCGACGCCGGACCTCATCTCGTACAGGTGACGCACGGTCACGCGGTCGCGCACGGCAGCGTTAGGGTAGTCGCTCAGGTAGCTGCCGACGGGTGCATCGAGGTCGAGCTTGCCCGCCGCCACGAGCTGCCAGACGGCAATGCGCGTGATCAGCTTGTCGATCGAACCGAGATTGAACTTCGTGTCCGGCGTGACGGGCGCTCGGGTCTCGCGATTCGCCAGGCCGTAGCCGCGGCGCAGGAGGGGGACACCGTCCTTCGCAACCAGGACAGCGCCAGAAAACGAATCGGCTTCAGCCCGTTGGCGGATCCACTGGTCGGCAGCCGTGAGGGCGCTGTCCGGTGACTGCGCCGAGCCGCTCCGAGAGAAGCCAGTGATGGCGAGTAGGAGAATGAGTGGTCGCATACATGGAGGACAGCCGGGAGCCCCGGAGTGTGAGCAGTGCATCCCAGGTGCGGGCATTACATACCCGAATCCCTCACCACCGAGCGGAGGCGAAGCGCCGCAGTCGAGGAATCGCCGTGTCATTCCGAGCGGAGCGAGAATCGTTAGGGGTCAGAGTCCTAAGGCATCGTTCGAACGCGGGACGCAAGCGTGCGATTGCCGACAGGGCGGCATCGCCGGCGCGGATCGCCCGTTGCTTCCTTCCTCGTGGTTGCCGGCATCCGGGAGAGGGGAAACGGATGAGGGGGATGAGAGGGACCGGTCCTCGTCCGGGACGCGCCCCGGCGCGGGAGCCATGATTGATGGGGAACCGCTCTCAGGGTGAGTGGCGTCCCCGAGGGCAGCTCCCCCTCATTCACGTCCCCGGCGAGAGGAGCTTCCCCTCGCTCAGGATGATGTCTCTCATCCCATCATTCCCTCATCCGTTCCCCCTTCGGTTCTGGATGCCGGCGTGGCCGTGTCGGGCCGCTGGCGCGAGTACGAGCGTCCCGGTAGAGAAGGAACCGGTGGTCTTCCCGAGAAATCCGCGTAGTCGGCGTCTCGTGTTCTTCTCCATCCCGGCAGAGAGGCCGGCCTCTACCGGGGCGACAGCGATTCCTCATCTGCCCGCAAGCGGGCACCCGCGGCGCTTCGCGGCCTCCGCTCGGAATGACCCGCTATTCCTATCGGCCCTGCAGCGCCGTGAGGCGCTCGAACCGCGGATTCCCGCGCAACGCGGCGAACCGCAAGTCCGAGCGGAAATACGCCGGGCTCTGATGGCTCGGCAACGCGAGGTTCTGCTCGATCCGGTCGATCGCCTCGTCCGCGTCGCCGAGCAGGACGTGCAGGTACGCCATCTCCTTGAGCCAGTTCGCCCCATCGAGCGCATCCCGCGAGACGGGGAGCATCTCGAGGGCGCGGCGGCCGGCCCGCAGCGCGTCGTCCCGCCGACCCTCGAGCGCGTACGCGATCCCGAGCGAGAGATGGTAGCGATCCTCGCGCGGCTGCCGCCGCACGCGCTCCTCGTAGGCGCGCGCCGCCGAGTCGGCCACTGTGCGCGCGCCCGCCCGATCACCGGTGAGGTGCTTCCACTCGGCCTTCACCAGGTAGTACGCCGCGGTGTCCGCCCCCGCGTCCGACAGCCGCATGTCGCCGAGCATCCGCCAGGCGGTGCTGTCGTGGAACGCCATGATCCACCACCAGCTTCCGTTCACGACCGTGGCGGCGACCTCGGACGGGGGCGCGCTACGCGACGCCGCGTCCAGCGCCTGCTCGGCCTCGCGCTGGCGCCCCGCCTTGTAGTAGGCCAGGGCCCGGTTGACGTGGCTGCCTAACGACGGAGCGATCGTCCCTTCGCGCTCCAGATACGCAAGGGCGTCCAGCGGGCGACCCGCCATCACGGCGGTGCTCCCCGCATCGCGCAGCGCCGGCGCGTTCTGCGGATCGAGCTCGACCGCGCGGGTGAACGCGCGGAACCCTTCTTCCGCGCGTCCCTGCCGCCGCAGGACGGCGCCGCGTCCCGTGAGCGCCTCCACATTGTTCGGTGCACGCTCCAGCGCCCGATCGAACGCGGTGAGCGCGCGTGCGTAGTCGCGGTGCCCCCAGTAGTGGTAGTAGCCCAGCGTCACGTGGGCTTCGGGAAGACCGGGGCGAAGCGCGAGGGCGCGCTCGGCCGCGGCGCGCACCAGCGCGAGCCGCGCCTCGCTTCTATCCTCGAAGAACCAGTAGGCTGCCGCGTGCGCGCGGCCGAGCTGTGCATACGCCAGCGCGAACGTCGAATCCAACGTGGTCGCGCGCGCGAGCTCGTCCGCCGCACTTCGGAACCCGCTGGAGGCGATCATCGCGCGGCGCACGAGCGCCATGCCGCGCAGGTAGTGGTCGTACGCGGCGAGGTTCGTCGTGGGTGGACCGTCGGTCACCGACGTGCTGTCCCCGAGCGACACCGCGAGCTCGCTCGCCACCTGCTCGGCGACTTGCCGCTGCACGGCGAAGATGTCGTCGATCGTGACGTCGAAGGAGCGCTGCCAACGCGTGGACGCGCTCGTGGCGGCGACGAGCTCGGGGCTCACCTGCACGCGACTCGCGCCTCCGCTCGCGCGTGCCCAGCGGACCGTTCCGCGGAGAATGTACTGCACGCGGAGCTCGCGCCCGATCTCCTGCGGCGTCTTCTTGCTGTCGCGATAGGCATCGGAGCTGGCACTCGCGACGACCTCCAACCCCCGGAGTGCGGCGAGTCGCCCGCGGAGCTCGTCGCTGACGCCGTCGGCGAAGTACGCGTCGTCCGGCGCGCCGCGGTTCGTGAAGGGAAGCACGGCGAGCCTCGTGACCGAAACCGCTGGATCGGCTCGACTCTCCGATGACTGTCGCCCGGTCCAGATGATGAGCGCGCCCGCGAGCACGACGCCGGCCGCAATCGCGCCGGGCAGCTTCCACCGACCATGACGTTCGCGCTGTCGCGTCTCTCCGCTCGATCCCGCATTCGCTTCGCCGAGTGCGGCTGCCAGCTCGTCGGCCGTCGCGAACCGCCGGCCGGGTTCCTTCTCCAGGCAGCGCATGACCGCCGTCGTCACCTGCTCGGGAAGACCGGCGCGGCGCGAGGCGAGTGACTCGGGCGCCTGCATAACGTGCGCGGCGAGTAACTGCTGCGCGCTGCCCGTGAACGGTGGTGCTCCGGCGAGCATCTCGTAGGCGACCACGCCGAGTGCGTAGAGGTCGGCGCGATGATCGACGTCCACGTCGCCGACGGCCTGCTCGGGCGCCATGTATGTCGGTGTGCCGAGCGAGATCCCGGCCGTCGTGAGCTCGCCTGTCGCGAGGTCCTTCGGGCCATCGACGCCCTCGGGACGGTCAACGGCGCGACGGGCGGTGCTGACCGCCTTCGCCACGCCGAAGTCCGTGACGAGCGCGTGTCCACGCGAGAGCAGGATGTTCTCGGGCTTGATGTCGCGATGCACGACGCCGCGTCCGTGCGCGTACCCCAGTGCGTCGGCAACCTCGCGCGCGATGCGCGCCGCTTCGGCAACCGGGAGCCGGCCCTCGCGGGAGAGCCGAGCGCGGAGTGTCTCGCCTTCGACGAGCGGCATCGCGTACCAGAGGAGCCCGCCGGCTTCGCCGCTGTCGAACACCGGCACGATGTGCGGGTGCTGGAGCTGCGCCGCGATGCGGATCTCGCGCAGGAAGCGCTCGGCGCCGAGCGACACGCCGAGGTCGGGGCGCAGGACCTTGATGGCGACGGGGCGCCGGTGCCGGAGGTCCTCGGCGAGATGGACGGTCGCCATCCCTCCCGCACCCAGCACACGCTGAAAGCGGTACCGCTCGGCGAGCGCCGACGCGAGTACGGCGGCAGGGTCGTTCACGCGGTGGAAGTTGCCGGCCCGTCGCGCGGGTAGCTAGTCCGGCCGGCGACGAACGAGAACGACGAGGCGATGCTCCTCGCCAGCGCCACGCAGGCACGCCCCTCCTCCGTGGTCCGCACGACTGGAGTAGAATTTCTGGCATGAGCGATCCCTCACTCCCGGGGGCCGAATTGATCGAGGCAGGGCTCATCGATCTCAGAAGTGGAACAGAGACCGACGAGTCCCTCCTGGTCTCGATGGCCGCGCCCAGGCTCCGCGCGTTAGGGTTCGATGTGCCGGCGCCGCTCGCGGACGCGGAGCTTCGCCTCTACCGGCGGCTCGCGGCGCGCCACGGGGCGGCGGCGCACGCGCGCTACAACGCGCTCGTGCGGCGGCTGGTGAGCTTCCAGCGAGCGGCCGCATGCGCGAGGTAGCCGACCGAGCACGGATCGAGGCGTTCCTCAGCGCGCTGGCACGCGAGGCGACGACGTCCACCGACGTATTTCTCGTAGGTGGAACGACGGCCGTGCTCCTCGGGTGGCGCGAGAGCACGATCGACATCGACCTGGTAATGCGCCCCGAGTCGGATGCGATGCTTCGCGCGATCCCGGCGCTCAAAGAGCGACTCCAGGTGAACGTGGAGTTGGCCTCCCCCGACCAGTTCATCCCCGTCCCGCACGGGTGGGAGGAACGGAGCCTGGTCATTTCGCGAATGGGACGGGTGACATTTCGGCACTACGACCTCGTCGCACAGGCGCTCGCGAAGATCGAGCGCGGACACGGTCGCGATCTCGCCGACGTCGATGCTATGCTCGCGCGTGGTCTGATCAGTGGCGGAGAGGTGCGAGCGATGTTCGCTCGCATGGAGCCGGAGCTGTATCGCTTTCCGGCCATAGATCCGCCCTCGTTTCGGCGCGCCGTCGACGCGGTGTTCCCTCCGGAAGTCGGCTAGCCGCGCGAGCCTTCCGTCGCGCCGCATCGCTGGAATGCTGCCGTGCATAGACTCCCAATCAGGATTTACAGGCATCTGCGCACGGTCCCTCCCCCTCGTGAGCACGCACTGGTCACCGATGGTGATGGCCCGGAGCATTCCCACTCCCGTGCGTTCGAATGATGTAATTCGACTCTGACTCCAATTACGCCAGCCCTTCGGCGAGGTACAGATTGCTCAGCGCGCGATGCCACGTGTATGCGCGTGAGCGCCCATCGGGAGTCACGCGGAACCTCACGAGCACCATGATTCCGGCGCGATCCTCGGGAAGGATGTTGGCCCACGGCCTCGACTGGCCCGTTCTGACATTCACCAGCCAGACATCTCCGGTCGACGACGACGGGTCGGCGCGGCCGGTGATCAACAACCCCGCGTTGACCCAGCCGATCGGCGTTTCGCCCCCGGTCGTTCCTGGTAACTCCGTCGGCGCGGAGCTATCCATCGGGTAGAGCTGAATTCCGCGACCGGCTCCACGTGCGGCAACCGTGGAGCCGTCGGGTGACACCGCCCACGCGAACACGCCTTCGGGCGTGATGGGCTCCGGCCGTCCCTTGCGCAGGTCGAGACGGAACAGCCTCGTTCGCCGGCCAGGCTCGTGGGCCGACACCACGACGCGGTCGCCATCCGGCAGCCAATGCGCCCCGGTGAACTGGAGGCCGTTGCCCTCCACGCGCCGCGCCTCGCCCGTTCCGGTGGGCACGAGCTCGAGATGCGGCGACGGCCGTCCGGCAGACGCCATCGACGCGGCACAGATCGCCCACCGCTTGTCCGGCGAGAGCGCGAACGCCTCGCCCCTCGCAAGGCGCACCGCGGGAGCGCCATCGGTCCCGCGCAGGTAGGCCGTCCCATCCGGGCCGCCGCCCTGCCCCGTCTCGGTGAACAGGATCTGGCGGCCGTCTCGCGAGATGTCGGCGACCCACGACGCGTCGAGCCAGGAGAGATCGCGGTCCGTGACGGCGCCGGGAGTGCGCGTCACGAGCACCGCCCGGTCGTCGGTCTGCGCGATCACGAGGCGTCCGTCGGGCAGCGCG
>DASURJ010000609.1:0-4715 GCA_036280115.1 Gemmatimonadaceae bacterium | reverse complement strand
GCCGAGGCAGCGCGGCAGGCGCGCCTCGAGTTCGGCAGCACCGCGACGTTCACGGATCGCGGCCGTGATGCACGAGGCCTGCGTGCGTTCGACAGTCTGCGCTTCTCGATGCTCGACCTCCGCCTCGGTGGTCGCATGCTGTTCAAGCATCCCGCGCTCACCGTGATCGCGACGATTGCCGTAGCGTACGCGATCGCCGTCGGCACCGTCGGGTTCGAGATCGCGCGACAGGCGCTCTGGCCGACGATTCCGCTTCCCGACGGCAACGCGATCGTCGCATTGCGGAACTGGGACGTCGCCGACAATGAATCGGTCGGCGCATCGCGCCGTGATTACGAGCTGTGGCAGGGCGGTCTCAGCACGATCACCGATCTGAGCGCCGTCGAGGTGGAAGAACGCAGCGTCGCCGTCGGCGGCGGCCTCGGTCAGCCGGAGACCGTCGCCAACGTGACCGCGTCGACGTTTGCGCTGACGCGCGTTCCGGCGCTGATGGGACGCACGCTGCTGGCAGCCGATGAACGGAGCGGCGCAGACGAGGTCGTGGTGATCGGATACGACTTCTGGAAGAACAAGCTTGGCGGCGCGGCAGACGCCGTCGGCCGCGTCATTCGCGTGAGCGGCACGCCGATCACGATCGTCGGCGTGATGCCGCGCGGCTTCGGATTTCCAAAGCGGAACGGCATCTGGCGACCGCTGCATCTCGAGAGGATTCCCGAGGCACGCCCAAGCCTGTCATATGTCTTTGGACGGCTGGCGCCGGGCCATTCGCGCGAGGAAGCGACCGCCCAGGTGGCGGCGATCGGCGCCCGAGCAGCGACGACGTTTCCGGAGACGCACAAGAACGTGCGCCTGCAGGTCCTCTCTCTGCCCGAGGCTGTGAGTGAATTGCCGGAAGCCGCGGCGTTGATGCTGGCGTCAATCAACGTGTTCCTCGTGCTGTTGGGCGCGCTGTTGTGCGGCAACGTCGCCATGTTGTTGTTCGCCCGCGCCGTCAGTCGGGAGCGGGAGCTCCTGGTTCGCGCCGCACTGGGCGCCAGTCGTGGCCGCCTCATGATGCAACTTTATGCCGAGGCGCTCGTGCTCTCCGCCGTCGGTGCGGTCGTCGGTCTCATGGTTGCGCGCCCCGTGCTCGCGCAGACGTGGGCGATGATCGAAGGACAAACGGGTGCGCTGCCGTTTTATATCGATACTTCGCTTTCACCGACGACGATTCTTTATGCCCTTGGCTTGACGCTGCTTGCGGCGGCGATTGCCGGCATCGTCCCCGCGCTCAAAGTCACGTCGGGCGGTGCTGGTGCCAGGCTCCGCGCTGCGTCGAGCGGCGGCGGGGGGCTGCAGTTTGGCGGCGTGTGGACCGTGGTCATCGTCGTGCAGATCGCGTTCACGACGCTGCTTCCGTGGCCGCTACTCGGCTTGGGAGGGGGCTTAGGGAAAGACGCCCCCGCAGGATTCCCGGCCGAATCCTTTCTCACGGCCACGCTCGAAATGGATCGCTTCGACGGCGTCGCGGCGATCGGAGACACCGTGCCAGCGACCCGTGCGGTGCGATTAGAAGAGCGCTACCGCGCCCTCGCCGACCGGCTCAGACAGGACCCAGGCGTACTGGACGTCACGTACGCCGATCAAATGCCGCAGCTGATCGACGGGCGAAATTTCATCAATATCGACGCGGGTCCGGCCGGTCCTCACTGTGAAAGCTATGCGAGTGGCTATTGCGTCGCGTTCGTGTCCCTCGATCCGCGATTCTTCGACGTTGTCGGAGCACCGGTGATCCGCGGCCGGGCGTTGACGACAGTGGACGCCGAACAACGAGCGCGTGTCGTGCTCGTGAACGAGTGCTTCGTCGATCAGGTACTGCGCGGCACTAATCCCATTGGCCGCCGCTTTCGCTTCGCATCAAAGAGTGAAGCCACCGCCGAGTCGTGGTATGAGATCGTCGGTGTCGTGCCCGATCTCAGCACGAGCTGCACGGGGACCGATTACAGTCGTACCCGCATCTATCAGGCGACGCTGCCGCGTGCGACCGGGACGCTTCGAGTCGCCGTTCACGTTAGCGGCGATCCCGAGCGTTTTACGGTGCGTCTCCGCGAGCTCGCGCAGGCGACCGATCCCGCGCTACGCGTGATCGATCCGATACCGCTGACCCGTCTGGTGAGCTCCAGCTCCTCAGGAGTGTCGTTCGGGTTCAGGCTCATGGTCAGCCTGACGCTCGTGACGTTGATGTTGTCGCTCGCCGGTGTCTATGCGGTGACAGCCTTCGCCGTTGCGAAGCGGACGCGAGAGATCGGCGTACGGGTCGCGCTCGGCGCGCAGCCGCTGCGCGTCCTGACGATAGTGTTCAAGCGCCCACTCATTCAGATGGCGCTCGGCATTGGCGTTGGTGCAATCCTGGGGTTCGGTCTCGCGAACGACGACCTCTCGAAAGTGCATCTCGACGTTCTCGGCAACGCAGCGCTCTTCGTGCTGTCGACGATCCTGTGCTGTGCACTCGCCTGCATCGTCCCGACACGACGGGCGCTTCGCATTCAGCCGACGGAGGCATTAAGGGACGAAGGGTGAGCTCTGCGAGCAGGCGAGCAACGCGAGCCTGCTTGTCAGCTGAAATGGCGAGCTCGATATCGAGGTTTAGCCAGATCGGGGATGGGAAGACTCCGACGCGGTGGGCATCGTGATCACCACATTTCCCTTCTTGTGTCCGGCTTCCACGTACTCGTGGGCACGCACGATCTCCTCGAGAGAGAATCGACGGTCGATGACTGGCAGCAGCTTGCCCGCCTCGATGAGGTCCTTGAGCAGGTCGAGGTCGCCAGGCTCGAGCTTCGCGGAGTTACGAACCGATTCGCGCTTCCCGCCTCGGGCGAGAACCGACCGGGCGCTCGACGACGGGAGCTTTCCCACCGCGTCGAACACCACGTCGTAGACTCGCCCGCTCGCGGCGATCTCCTCCTTCGAGTAGTCGATGACGTGGTCGGCTCCCAGCCCTCGCACCAGCTCGAGGTTGGCCGTGCTGCACACGCCGGTCACCTCGGCACCGAGCGCCTTGGCGATCTGAATTGCGAAGGTGCCGACGCTTCCTGAAGCTCCATAGATGAGAACGGACTGACCCCTCGTTAGGCCGCTCTTTCTGAGGAAATACTGCGCAGTCAGGGCGCCGACAGGTGTGGCCGCGGCCTCCTCGTGGCTGAGATTCGCCGGCTTGCGGGCAACCATGCCGTCCCGCTGGGGCTTCCGCCCCGACTCTTGGACGCAGCGATACTCGGCATGGGCTCCGAAGCCGAACCCGGTGAAGGCAAAGACGCTGTCACCAGTCTCGAAGCGCGAGACCCCGGCTCCCACGGCCTCGACCTCGCCCGAAAGCTCGAAGCCTAACACGTGTACTTTCTTCGGTCGGAAGAGCCCATTGAATAGCCGGGCCAGAAAAGGCGACGGCCGGCGAAGGCGCCAGTCGCCTGCCGCGACCGTTGCAGCCCGAACGCGGATCAGAATTTCCCCGGGCTTTGGCGTCGGTTTGGGAACGTCCCTGATCTCCACGACGTCGGGGGGACCATATCGATCATACACTGCGGCTTTCACGTCAGGCCTCCATCTGCTGCGAGCGGTTGTCCGGGCGGCGAGCGAACTGGTAACCGCGTGCGAATGAGCGATTCGGCGACAGCGAGGGTGATGGCCCAGCCCGCCCCCATCAGCCGCGCTCTACCGAGAGCGCCCCGCGGGCCGTTGAGAGAAAAGGGCACCTGGACCAGCGCCTGCGTGCCTGTGTTGTGCGCTCGCCTGCGTCGTCCCGACACGATGGGCGCCTCGCATTCAGCCGACGGAGGCATTGAAAGACGAACGTTGAGCCTACGAGCCACATCCCGCGGTGCCGCGCGAACCACGTTCATCAAGTCAACGAGCGTACCGCGTCGTCGGAGGTCTTGTTTCATCGTTATGCCGGATCTCGCACGCCCTGGCCCGTTCGAGTGGCAAGGGAATCACGCCCTTGGCTAGAACCGCTGCCGGAGGCCGCGCAATCCACAGATCGCTCTCCAGTTCCAAGGGACGTTTGCTGCCCGGCCTCACGGAACTCGCCCGGCGCGAGCGCGTGCCGCCGCGAGGGCGTTCTGCCAGAGGCGTTCGGCCTCCGTCTCGAAGGCGGCGTCGCCGTGGGGACGCAGGGCAGTGACGCGGGGGGCCGTGTCCGGCTGAGCGACGACGAGCGCCGCCATGAGCTCAACCGGGAAAATCCAGTACGACGAGGCGTCGGGATCTTTGGCGGCCGACGCGAAGACGGCGGCCCATCGTGTCAGCTGCTCGGAGGCCAAAGGCTCGTCGTAGCGGAGACGCACGGCGAGGGCGATCTCGTCGAACGAGAACGGTGGTCCGCTTCGCTGGGAGACCCAGGCAGAGGGGTGATTGGGCACGGGCGTTCATATCCGGCGCGAACGGCCAATGCGACGCTCGGCGTTCCGGGGCGGGAGGCGCAGCGCTGCCTCGGCCGCCTCGGGCAACCCTGCGGCAATCAGTCGCGGATGCTGCCGGCGGGCCCATGCCGCGAGGGCAGCGACCTTCGCGTCCGAATGGGCTCGCGTATCGACGCTGACCGTGCTCAGTCGCACGGTCGGATCGGTCCAGATCGCGATCGTGAACACCCGGACCGGCGGGCGCTCGGCGGCGAGGGCGCCGAGGGCTGCCCGTAATAGCCGGCCCATCTCCTCGTGGTAGAGCGATTCGTCGAA
>DASURJ010000608.1:0-11663 GCA_036280115.1 Gemmatimonadaceae bacterium | reverse complement strand
GGGGATGCTGTCGGCGCGGTCGACCCGTTCGAGGTTGTCGGTTCCCAGCCGTACCGGGAGGTTGCCCACCCACGCTATCCCAGTGAAACGCTCATCGACGAGCATCAGCCGTCCGGCGTCGCCGCCGGCCAAGAGGCGCGCCCGCCCTCCGGGCGGCGGAGGGGGACCGAGCATTCTCCAGGTGGTGGTTGGCGCCTAACGCAGCACGTTGAACCGCGAGCGGATTCAATAGTAGCGAGCGAAGCGAGCGTCCATCGCCCGCTCGTCGGTTCCAACGGACGTTAGGCCGCGAGAGCGCGATGTCAGTCGGTCTCCCGAAAGGCACAGAAGTGGCCTCCCGTCGCGACTCCGGCGCGACTGCTCTGCCAGACACCGGCGAATCCGACCGCGTCCAGGCGGCGCGCCTCCAGCTCGGGAGGGAGACTATCCAGCGAGATGATGTCCCGCCGGTTTGCCACCGACCCGATGGTAAGGCGGATGTGTTTGACGCGCTCCTCCTGGCCGGTGGCCAGGCTCTTGGTCCCGGTGTAGAACTCCTTAACGAGAACGCCCGGGTGGAAAGGGTCGCGCGAGCGCGGGTCTCCGTCCCGGAGTGCGCCGACGCGCTCCAGCGGCACGTCCGTGACCCCGTGGAACAGCTCCATCGCGCGATCAGCGTTGACCACCCCGGGCGCGATGTACTGGAAGTGGCTGCTCGTATCAGGCCGCCAGAGCTCGAGCCGGCCCGAGGCGATGCTGCCCGCGAGCGGGCCCGAGGTCGCCACGAACACCAATCGATAGCGGCCCGCCATTCCGGAGCTCGTCGCGGTCATCGGAAGTGGTTCGGTGACCGCGTTGCACGACTGCTCTACTTTGGGACTCAGTGCCCGCGGCCGACACCCGACCGCCAGCCCTGCCGCGACGGAAATCACGACCGATAGGACGTGTCGTCGCATCCCATGCATACAGATCATACGTGTCGCGGCCTAACGCCTCGAGTCAAGCTGCGAGCGCCTCACCCGAAGGGCTCGCGATGCTGATTGACCAATACCTGATGCTGGCGAGAAACCGGATGCCTCGCGCGCTCGTCAGCGTCAACGGACGTGAGCCAGCGGCCGCGTTAGGCGCGACGCCGCGCCCGCTAAGTAGGTGGACAAACGTATTGCCATAACCAGCACGCCGTCGGCGTCCGGATGCGCCTCGACGACGTCCAGCCACGACACGCCGTACGCCCAGAAGGGGGAGTTATCGAGACGGTACAGATCCGGGCCGACGCGATCGGCCCAGAGCGTCTCGACGTTCTCGCCGTCGCGGAGTAAGACCTTAACGCCGGAGCTTGCCATACACGGATGTATGTCGCTGGCTAACTAATTTAGGCCGTTTGTGCCTAACAGAATTAGACCGGCCGGCGATGGGTTGTGCGGCGCCTCCACGCCGCATAAAACCGCGATGAGCTGCATCCGCCGATACGCGTCCTCCAAGTATTGCACGCACGCCACGTTACGAGCTGCAGTGACATCGGCTCGGATTTGGGCGGCGAGGGCCGCCGCCTAAATCACACAACCACGACAGTCGGCCAAGCCACAACCCATCGGCGTCCACCGCACCACCTCGAGGCGCACGCGCACGGAGTCGCCGTCCGGACGCCCGCACCAACGCGCCCAACGCGCTAGAGCACACCGAGCCGCCACAGCGCGTAGATCAGCCCCATCGACACCACGCCGTTCACGACCATCACCCCACCGAACGAGATCAACGCCGACGTGAGCGGCATCCGCGTGAGCGACGTGCACACCCAGAAGTAACTCGAGTTCACGTACTTCGTGATGATCCCGCCGGCCGACGCGGACAGCATCGTCGCCTCGGGGCTCAAGCCCAGCGTCGGCATCATCGGTGCCGTGATCGACGCCGACGTGATCACCCCCACCGTCGTCGAGCCCGTGATCATGTTCCCCACCACACCCAACGCGAACGGCAGGAAGATCGCGGGAAGCCCCGTCGCCTGCATCTCCCTCGCGATCGCGTCCACCGCGGGGGTCCCCCGCAGAATCTGGCTCAGCGCCCCGCCCAACCCCGTGACCATGATGATCATGGCCGAGGTGCGGAGCGCGTTCTCCACCCAATCGCTGGTACGCGCGCCCACCTGATCGGCCTTCGCGTGACGATACGCGATCAGGACCCCGATGCCCAACGCCACGACCGGCCACCCGAGGAACTGCATGGCGCCGTTCACGGGGTGCGCCTCGGGCAGCAGGAGCGACGCGGTGCTCTGCGCCCCAATCAGCGTGAGCGGAACGAGGATCGCCGAGAACGCCCCGAACGTCGTGGGCAGCTCGGCCGCTCGGCCGCGCTCGACGAACGACTGGCCCACGAACTCCGGCACGGGCGGCGACGCGAGGCGCGGCCCCACGGCGTGCGCATAGAGCCAGCCGCAGAGGCTCGCGATGAGCGAGATCCCGCACCCGAAGAGGATGACCCGCCCCATGTCCGCGTTCACGACGGCAATCGCCGCGAGCGGCCCGGGCGTCGGCGGCACCATGGCGTGCGTGAGCTGCATCGCGCCGATCAGCCCGGTGCTCATCACGCTCATGTTGACCCCGCTCTTGATGGCCGCGGAATGCACGAGTGGGTTCAGGATCACGTAGCCGACGTCCGAGAAGATCGGGATGCCGACCACCCAGCCGCTCAGCGTAAGCGCGAGCGACATGCGCTTCTCCCCGACCCAGCGGATCATCGACATGGTGATCCGCTCGATCCCGCCGGTGTGCTTGAGCCCCTCGGCCAGAATCGTCCCGACGACAATGACGACCGCGATGCTCTGCACGGTCCGCCCGAAGCCGGTCTCGAACGCCTCGATGAACGCGCCGCGATCAATGCCGGGGATGAGCGCGAACAGCAGGATCGGGACGAGAATCGCGATGAAGACGTGCCACTTGAACCTCGTGATGACGAGGAACAGCAGCACGACGACGCCGATCAGGCCGCCGAGCGCAATGAGGGTGCTGTCGGTGATCATTCAGAAATTGGCGCCACGAAGGAGGCTCACGGGATGCACGGCGACGCGGCCCGTGCCCTGCGCGATCTGCTGGCGACACGACACGCCCGTCGCGGCGACGATCGCATCCGGTGCCGCGTTCACCGCCGGAAAGAGACGCATCCCGCCGATGGCGAGCGACAGATCGTAATGCTCGCGCTCGAAGCCGAACGAGCCCGCCATCCCGCAGCAGCCCGCGTCGAGCACCTCGACGGTCGCCCCAGGGATCCGGCGCAGCATCGCGACACTCCCGGCAGTCGCGCCCGCCGCTTTCTGGTGGCAGTGCCCATGAAAAAGCACTCGTCGCCCAACCGCCCGTCCGCCGGCATCGGGAACGAGGTCACCTTCGTCGATCGCCTGGGCGAGCAGATCCTCGACCATCCGCACCTCGCGCGCGACGGCGACTGCCCCCGCGTCACCCCGCGCGAGCTGCGGCAGCTCATCCCGGAGCGTGAAGACGCAGGACGGCTCACACCCGACAATGGGCGTTCCCTCGAGCGCCACCGGGCCGAGCCGCGCCGTGAGCTCCGCCTGACGCGCCCGCGCCTCATCGAGCAGCCCCTTCGAGATGAGCGCGCGCCCACAGCACACGTCGCCCGCGAGCCGCACCTCCCAACCCGCCATCTCGAGCAGCTCGATCGCGGCACGCCCGATCTCCGGCTCGGTATAGCTCGTGAACGAGTCGGCCAGGAACACGACCGGGCCCCGCTTCGCCGCACCCGCCCTGGGCTGCCTAACGTCACGTCGGCGGAACCAGCGCTGCAGGCTCTCACGCTGGAATCGCGGGAGCGGGCGTCGCCCATCGATCCCGCCGAATCGCTCCATCAAAGCGCGCGCCGGACTCGTGCCCGCAACCCAGTTCGACAGCGGCGCCACCGCGGATCCCACACGGTTCACGGTCCGCGCGTGACCGAAGAGACGCGCTCGCAGCGGCACACCGTGGTGCCGGTAGTAGTGCGACAGGAACTCCGCCTTGAGCGCCGCCATGTCCACCGACAGCGGACACTCCGTTCGGCACGCCTTGCACTCGAGACAGAGATCGAGAACCTCGTGGAGCCTGTGGTCACCTAACGCCGCCTGCGGATCGGGCCGCGATAACGCGTGGACGAGCGCGTTCGCGCGGCCGCGCGTCGAGTGTTGCTCGTCGCGCGTCGCCATGAAGGACGGGCACATCGTCTTTCCCGCGTCGGCTGACTTCCGACACGCGCCGATCCGCGCGCACCGGTTCGCCATCCCGCGCATGCCACCGGTCGCGTCGAACGGGAAGTGCGTCGCCAACGGTAACGCCTTCGGCAACGCGGGGTCGCGCAGATGCTCGGTCATGCGCGGCGCATCGACTTTCTTTCCGGGATTCAGTCGGCCATGCGGGTCGAAGAGCCGCTTGAGCTCGCACATCGCCCCGTACAGCTCCTCGCCGAAGATCCGGCGATTGAACTCGCTCCGCACGAGCCCGTCGCCGTGCTCGCTCGAGTTCATCCCCCCGAACTCCGTTACGAGCGCACACACCTCCTCGGCTACACTGTGCAGCGTGTCCACGGCTCCTGGCTTCGTCAGGTCCATGAACGGGCGGATGTGGAGGCACCCGGCGGACGCGTGCCCGTAGAACCCCGCCCGGAGACCGTGGTGCCCCAACAGCTGCGCGATACGCTGCGCGTACTCGGCCAGCTTTTGTGGATCGACCGCGGTATCCTCCACGTACGCGACCGAGCGCTCCCCGCCTTCCCCCGCCGCACTGAGCAGCCCGAGCCCGGCCTTCCTCAGCTCGCGAAATCGAGTGAGCTCCTCTTTCGTGTCGGCGCGGCACACGGCATAGCCATGCCCGTTCGCCCTCCACTTCGACTCCAGCCGCTCGGCACACGCGCGCGCCTCGGCCGGCGTGTCGCCGTAGAACTCGAGCCACAGGAGCGCGCCGGGATCGCCGTCGAGGATCGACACGAGCGGGCCGTGCGCCGCCGAGCGACGCGCGAGATCGAGAATGAAGCGATCCACGAGCTCGATCGCCGCCGCCTCGCACTCGCGTGCGTCGCCGAGGGCGAGGAGCGCCGCGTGCACCGTCTCGAAATGTCCCGCGACGCCCACGACCGCTCTAGGTATCGGGACCAGCCGGACCGTCGCCTCGACCACCACGGCCAACGTGCCTTCCGACCCGACGACGAGGTTCGCCAGGTTCAGCGGCGCACGCTCGGACAACATGCGCTCGAGGCGATAACCGCCTGACCGACGCCAGTATGGTGGAGTGTCGCGGCGGATCGCGGTCTCGTGCTGCGCGACAAGGCGCGGCACCTCCCGGTGCAGCCGCGCGTCGAGCGAGTCGCCGTTCCCTCGCCGCGCGACCTCGAGCGCATCGAGCGGCCCCAATCGCGCTCGGCTCCCGTCGGACAGCACCACGTCGAGCGACTCGACGTGATCGATCGTCATCCCGTACCGCGCCGATCGCGCGCCGCACGAGTTGTTGCCGATCATGCCGCCGAGCGTGGCGCGGTTGGACGTGGAGGTGTCGGGCGCGAACATGAGCCCGTGCGCCGCCGCGGCCTTGTTGAGCTCATCCTGGATGAGGCCGGGCTGCACGCGCGCGGTCGATGCATTCGCGTCGAGTTCCACGAGGTGGTGCATGTGCCGCGACATGTCCACCACGATGGCGCGCCCCACCGTCTGACCCGCGAGACTCGTCCCGGCTCCGCGCGGGAGCACCGGAACATCGAAGCGCGCGGCCGTCTCGACCGCCGCAACGACGTCGTCCGCGTCGCGCGGGAACACGACGCCTAACGGCTCGATCGCGTAGAGGCTCGCGTCGGTGGAGTAGAGATGCCGGCTGTACGCGTCGAACCTCACCTCCCCACCGAGGCCGGCCCGGAGCGCCCGCTCGAGCTCGGCCGTCAACGACCCTCCCACCGGGGCGAACGCTTCGCCACGAACGCGGTGACGCCCTCGCGGAAGTCGGCGCTCCCGTAAGCGCGGTGGACGAGATCATCGCCGTCGACCGTCAGGCGCGCCACCATACGGCGGACTACCTCCCGTGTCACCTGGAGCGTGATGGGCGCCAGCGCCGCGACACGCGCCGTGAGCGCATCGAGCTGCCTCGCGAAGGCGTGCGGTTCGATGACCTGACTCACGAAGCCTAACGCGTGGGCTTCGTCGGCCGTCATGAAGTCGGCCATGAAGAGGAGGGCCTTCGTCCGTGCGGCACCCAGGCTCGCCACGAGCCGAGCGTAGTTCGCCATCGAGAGGCAGTTGCCGAGCGTCTTCGCGATGGGCACGCCGAAACGCGCGTCGGGCGTGCAGACGCGCAGGTCGCACGCGGCCGCGAGCACCAGGCCCGCACCGGCCGCGAACCCCTCGACGGCCGCGATCGTCGCGACGGGCAGCGCGTCGAGCCGCGCGATCAACGCATCGATCCGGCGTTCGTACGCGGCCCCATCCTCGGCCGACTCGAACGCGGCAAACTGCGCGATGTCCGTCCCCGCCGCGAAGTGCCCGCCCGCCCCGCGCAGCACGGCCACGCGCAGACCGGGCTCCGACGCGAGCGAATCGAGCACATTTCCCAGCTGCTCGTACATGCTCCACGTCATCGCGTTTCGCGCGCTCGGGCGGTCGAACGTGATGAACGCGGTGGCGCCGCGGCGCTCGAGCCGAATCGTTCCGGATTCGTCGCTCACGGAGTAGCCTCCGCCTCCGCGCCGAGCTCGCGCAGAATCTCCACCGTATGCTCGCCGAGGACGGGCGGCGGCCGGCGCACGCGAAGCGGCGTCCCGCTCATCTTGAGCGGAAAGCCGAGCGTCCGGACGCGTCCCGCCACGGGATGTTCGATCTCTTCGATCATCCTGCGCGCGCGTGTGTGCGGGTCGTCGAACACCTGCGCGAGGTCGTTGATCGGTCCCGCCGGTACTCCTGCGGCATACAGCCGCTCCACCCACTCCGCCGTCGTCCTGCACGCGAGTGCCGCTTCGATCTCGGTCACGAGTGCCGCGCGGTTCGCCATTCGCGCCGCGTTGGTCTCGAAGCGGCGATCGGCCGCGAGCGACTCCCGGTCGAGCGTCGCACAGAGTCGTTGCCACTGCTGCGACGTCAGCGCGGCGAGCGTGATGTGGCCGTCGCTCGTGCGAAAGGCCTGATACGGCGCGCTCAAGCGGTGCGCCGATCCCATCGCGCCTGGTGCCTCGCCCGTTGCCCAGTACTCGGTCGTCTCCCACACGCACATCGCGAGCGCGGACTCGAACAGCGACGTGTCGATGTGCTGTCCCCTCCCTGTGCGCTCGCGCGCGACGAGCGCCGCGAGGATGCCGTTCACCGCGAACAGGCCGACGGCGAGATCGGCGATCGGTACCCCGCACTTCACGGGCGCGCCGCCGGGTTCGCCGGTCACGCTCATGATGCCGCTCATCCCCTGGGCGATCAGATCGAAGCCGGGGCGGTCCGCGTACGGGCCCGTCTGCCCGAACCCCGAGATGCTCGCGTAGATGATGCGAGGGTTCGCGGCGCTCACGGTCTCGTAATCGACGCCGAGCCGTTTCGTCACGCCCGGGCGGAAGCTCTCGACCACCACGTCCGCCGTCCGCGCGAGCGCCACGAACACGCCGCGATCGTGGTCGCGCGTCAGGTCGAGGACGATGCTGCGCTTGTTACGGTTCAGGGCGAAGAACGGCGCGTTGTCGCTGCCCGGAATCCGGAGCTGTTCGCCACCCATCGACCGAGACAGGTCGCCGCTCGGCGGCTCGACCTTGATGACGTCCGCGCCGAAATCGCCGAGCTGCATGGTGCAGAACGGGCCGCCCATGACCTGGGTGAGGTCCACCACGCGGACCCCGTCGAGCGGGAGAGACATGGCCGCTAATAGGCCCCGAATTGGGGTCAGAGTCAAATAACATCGTTTTGACGCCGACTCGAAGCGTTCGTGCGCGTGCGGCGGCGTCGCGGAATCTCGTACTGCGTGCGACGATCGGGTCATGCCCCGATTGCGCAGCGGACCTCGGCGAGCCACCATCCCGCCGCCACGATCTGTAACGCTCGCAGCGACTCTCCGCTCCTGCTCTATCACACCACCCCCGTGACCCCGACACTCGCGGCAGTCATCGCCTACATGCTCGTCCAGCTCGCGATCGGCGTGTGGGCGTCACGCCGGATCGCGTCCGAGGACGACTACCTCGTCGCGGGCCGGCGCCTCGGCTACCCGCTCATGACGTTCTCGATCTTCGCGACCTGGTTCGGGGCCGAGACCATCGTCGGGTCCGCCGGCACGACGTACGACGAGGGCGTGTCGCTCGGCTCCGCAGAGCCGTTCGGCTATGGGCTCTGCCTGATCGTCATGGGGCTCGTCTTCGCCGTGCCGCTCCACCGGCGAAAGCTGACGACCCTCGCCGACCTCTATCGGCAGCGGTACTCGGTCGGCGTGGAGCGCTTCGCGGCGCTCATCCTGATTCCGGGCTCGCTTCTCTGGGCCGCGGCGCAGGTGCGCGCGTTCGGGAGCGTGCTCACGACCACCACGTCGGCCATCGAGCTCGAGACGGCGATCGCCATTGCCGCCGGCGTGACGCTGCTCTACACCACCTTCGGAGGACTGCTCTCGGACGCGATCACGGATCTCGTGCAGGGCGTCCTGTTGATCGTGGGGTTGTTCGTCGTCGCGGGCGGCGTGGTAGCTGAGCTCGGGGGCATTGGTGCGGCTGCGGACGCGGTCGCGACGTCCGGACGCGTGCACCTGACGAGTGCCGGCTCGGGATCCGCGCTCGATGCGGTCGAAGCGTGGGCCATTCCGGTGTTCGGCTCGCTCATCACCACCGAGATCGTGGGGCGTGTGGTTGCAGCGAGGTCACCCACGGTGGCGCGACGTTCGTCGCTCGCCGCCGGCACGCTCTACATCGCGATCGGGATCATCCCGGTCCTGCTGGGAATCGTGGGACCTGGTCTGGTGCCCGAGCTGGAGGACGCCGAGCAGATCATCCCGACGCTCGCGATCCAGTCGCTCTCCACCGTCGGGTACGCGCTGTTCGCGGGCGGGCTCATCTCGGCCATCCTCTCGACGGTCGACAGCACGCTGCTCGTATCGGCCGGGCTCCTGTCGCATAACCTCATCGTGCCGGTGCTCAAGGTGGTCGACGAGCGTCGGAAGGTGCGACTGGCGCGGTGGGGAGTGATCGTGTTCGGCGTGATCGCGTACCTGCTCGCGCGTCGCGCCGAGGGCGTGTTTGCGCTGGTGGAGCAGGCGTCGGCCTTTGGGAGCGCGGGGGTGATCGTAACGGTCGCGTTCGGCCTCTTCACGCGCCTCGGGGGGCCGGCCACGGCGATGGCCACGCTCGTCGTCGGGACCGTCACCTATCTCATCGCCACCTATGCGGGGTTCGCGTACCCGTTCATGCTGTCGCTGGTACTGGCGCTGGCGACCTACGTTGTGGGTTCGCTGCTCGAGCGCTCACGGCGCTAATTGGGGTCAGATTCGAATATCATCGTTTTCACGCGGACGCCGGCCTGGCACGCCGGGTTCTACTCGGCGCTTCTCGAGCGCGGCGACTTCGTCGCGGAAATGTCTGCTGCCGAGTGCCCAGCCGCGGTTGGTGGCGTCGCGGATGGCATCGAGTGTGGAGTCGTCGAGCGGCGTGGCGAAGAATGCCCGATAGGCAATTTGCCGGCTCTTCGCGTCGGGGCCGAGGTTGTCATAGCTCTCGTGCGGTGTGACGGCCGGGTCACGCACGCCGTACGCATTGGCTCGGTGGCTCGACCACCGGTAATCGCGCGGATCGCTGACGAGTCCCGCGCGAACAGGATTCAGCTCGATGTAGCGGTAGCACGCGAAGAGGTAGGATTCGTGATCGACGAGTGTGGCTCGATAGCGTCCTTCCCAGAGCGTGCCGGTGCGCTGATAGGTGGCGTTGAAGCGCTTGACGTAGCGTCGACCGACGTCCTGCATCACGCTGCTGACAGCCCCCGCAGTTGACGGCGTCATCAACAGGTGTGAGTGATTGGTCATGAAGGCGTACGCGTGGAGCTGGCACTCGTGGCGTGTGCACGCCGTCACGAGGCAATCGCGGAAGAACCAGTAATCGGAGTCGGCGGCGAAAATCGCCGACCTGTTGTTGCCGCGCTGGATGACGTGCTGTGGAACGCCAACCGCGGCGTAACGGGGGAGGCGAGCCATTTCGACCTCGCGGGGGGGACTACCATCGGCGGTACCGTGGACGCCCGACGATAGCGCTGGCGAGTCACCCGAGTGGCACAATTACACCGCGGGCAGTGGCGTTCGAGCGCGACGGACGCGGGACGTCGTCGCGATGCGCACGAATGCTCGGGCTGTGCGCTCGAACGATGTTATTCGAATCTGACCCCGATTAGGGGGTTCAGTCGCGGACGAAGGCCATGTCCAGCGAGGCGCCGGCCGGAGAGCGCAGCTGCACGAGTAGCGTGCCTGCGTCGCTCGCTCGGGCGACCAGCACATGGGTCGGATCCGTCGTGTGAATGACCGCCATCTTGGCGACGAACGCGTCATCCTCGATCCGTCCGCTCCCCTCCCACGCGACGCCCGAGAACGTGAGAAGCGCGGCCAGCGCGCCGTGCTCGCTCGACTTGGACGCCACCGACAAGCGGATGAACTCCATGGACGGCGTCACGCACCGCCATTCACCGGCGAACGCGTTCGCCGACGGCCCCTGCACGACCGTCCCCGGCCGCGACAGGTTCGCCACCGGCTCCGTCGAGCCACGGGAACACGCGGCTACGGCAACCGTGCACAGCGCAACTACGACCGACACGCCACGAGTCATCCCACCTCCAGTTTGCACCTGTTCCATAATACCCGCGGGAGGCTGAGCGCGTCACAGCCGTGTGACGAAAGGACAGTAACGGCGTATCGGTTCGTCCCAGGCGAGACCACGCGCTCTGGAAACCGGCCGCGCAAAACCTTACAGCAGATCCGAGCGCCCCCGACTGGCGCCACGCCGACGTGTGCCAATGCTTGACTCGGTTCGCTCAGCGTGACACGCAGCACCACGGGCTACGCCAATGCTGCCAATGTATCTCCGTCGATGTCGGGCACTGTGCGCGGTGGTTCTGGTCGTCGGCCTCGGGTGCAGAGCGTACTACCCTCTCACGACTGCCCCCGCGCAAGACGACGTCGCGGCGACTCGATCGGTGGCGGAGCGCGAGGTCCTGAAGGGCGATTCGCTTCGAATCGAGCGGCTTCAACTCGGTACACTGCCTGTCGGCACGGACACGCTTCGTTTCGACATCACGAACGAGGGCGTGGCGCCTCGCGTTGTCGGCGTGAGCATACGGACCGAGCCGGGACTGTGGGTTCAGGGTGTGTGGCAGCGCGGGTACGCGGTGTCACTCGCCGCCCACGAGCACAGAAGGATCGCGCTGGCGTACGCGATACGGCGCCTCACCCCCGAAGGGCGCCTCCTTCTCAGGGTCGGCACACCGACGGGCGACAGCACGCGGATCAGCGTGGAGCGTCCTACGATCGATCGCCAGTATTTGATCGGCCGCGGCAATCCCGCCGCGCGCGACCCCCGAGCGAACTTCGAGCTGCTCCGCACGGCACACTTCGATATTTACGCGTACCGCGGGTCGCCCGGCGCGCGGGACATCGAGCGCATCGCCAGCGACCGAGAGCGTGCGGTCCGCCAGGTCGGCGAGATGCTTGGGACGGCGCTTCGGCGAA
>DASURJ010000607.1:0-2048 GCA_036280115.1 Gemmatimonadaceae bacterium | reverse complement strand
CCCGGAGCCGTTCTTCGCGATATGGCTCATCCGGTCCGTCGGCGTGGTGGGCGCCACCAGTCGCACGAAGTCGAGGGGCCCGGACGCGAACCGGCGCTCCAGCTCCGGGTCCGATCCGACCGGGAGGTCCGTGACGAGCAGCCCGTGCGCACCGGCGGCGGCCGCGCGCGACAGGACGTCCTCACCGGCGGCGAGAATCGGATTCAGGTAGCTGAAGAGCACCACAGGGGCCCGCACGGACGCGTTCCCGATGAGATCGAGGACGCTGTCGAGGGTGACGCCGTTCGCCAGCGCCTGCTGCGAGCTGGCCTGGATGACGGGGCCGTCGGCCATCGGATCGGAGAACGGCACGCCGACCTCGATGACATCGGCGCCGGCCTCGTCCACCGCACGCAGCAGCGCGGCCGACGCCCGGACGGTGGGATGCCCCGCCGTGAGGTAGACGACGAGCGCGGAGCGCTTCTCGCTCCGCAGCGCGCGAAAGCGCGCCGCGATGGGCGAGACGTCAGACGAAATAGTCGCCAACGCGAACTCCGAAGCGGTCGGGGTCCTCGGTCTTCACGATCGTGCGGAGAAAGGCGCCCGCCTCGTTGCGATCCGCGAGATCGACGACGTTGCCGGGATGCGTCAGGTTGCCCACGGCGTCGCTGATGATGCGCACGATCGGGCGCGCCAGCATCTCCGGGAGCGGGTTGACGGCCTGCACGATCCCGAGCTCGAACGTATCGAGCACGACCAGCGTGCCCACCGGATAGATACCCGTCAGGTTGATGAACGCCTTCACCACGACCGTATCCATGCCACGCCGCTTCTGGTCGCGCAGCTCGCGCAGCACTTCGGCGGGATTCATCGGCACGGTCTTGTAGACGCGCCGGCTGGTGGCCGCGTCGAAGGCGTCGGCCACCGACACGATCTTGCTGAAGATGCTCAGCTGGCGCGGACGGATCGCCCTGGGATAGCCCGTCAGGTCGATCTTCATGTGGTGCTCCATCGCGACGACCGCGCTGCGATACGGCATCTCCTGCGAGCCGCGCACCTGGAACAGCGCGAGCACGCCCAGCCAGGGGTGCGCCGCGATCTGGCGCCACTCGACGTCAGTGAGGCCGCTGGACTTGTTGAGCACCTCGAGGGGAACGCGCGACTTCCCGATGTCGTGGAAGAGCGCCGCCATCCCCAGATCGTAGAGCTGCAGCTTGGTGAGCCCGAGTCGCTTCCCCAGCGCGACGGAGAAGATGCACACGTTCACGCTGTGGGTGAACGTGTATTCGTCGTAGTCGCGGATCGTCGTGAGCCCCACGAGCGACGCCTCGTCGTTGAGGATCTGGTCGACGATCCCCTGCACCACCCGCTTGATCTTCTTCAGGTTGGGGCTGCGCCCCATGCGGATGGACGCCATGAGGTCCTTCGTGACGGCCACCGACTGCGCGTAGGTCTTCTTGGCGCGCTCCTTCGAGCGCTCGCGATCCTCCCCGTCGTCCGGCGGGGGCTCGGCCAGCGTGATGGAGGTGACCCCCGCCGTTTCCATCCGCTCGAGGATGTCGTACAGCCGCTCGGTGGGGGCCTCGTCGCTGGGCGTCTGCGCGTTCGCGAGGAAGATCTGCCACTCCTTCGCGGTCGTGGTCTCGAGCGCGTGCAGCTGCCCGATGCCGCAGACGCGGAACACCGAGAGGACGTGGCTGAAGCTCGCGTAGTTCTCCAGGTCGAGCCGCAGCCGGGTGCCATTCACGAAGATGAACTCGCCCGAGACGCGCAGCTCGAGGTCTCCCTCGGTGGCCACGATCTCGCGGCTGATCGCCGCCAGGTCGTCGAGCGATCGCTGCACGGTCGCGTGCCCCGCCGGGTACAGCTTGAGCGCGCGCAGCGCGGAGTACAGCGCGATGATGAGCGCGCGCCCCTTCTGGCGGACGTAGGTGTCGTCGCTGCCGTCGCCGATCGGCGCCTGGATCGACGTCGTGACCCTGGGTGCGGGCTTCGTCGTCATGCGGCCCCGGCGCGCATCGCGCGGTTTACGGCATTCCGCACGACGACGTCCTTCTCGTTCGCGGCCT
>DASURJ010000606.1:0-5914 GCA_036280115.1 Gemmatimonadaceae bacterium | reverse complement strand
GCTCTTCGCGATCGCCCACATCGAGACGGTCACCAGCGCCGACTCGACGCCGAACCAGCTCGGTACCTCGGTGAGGAAGAGCCAACCGAGGAACGAGTACGTCAGGATCTGGAACACGGAGTTCAGTGCGACGAGCACGGCGGCAAGCTCACCCGAGCCGCGGGCGAGCGAGTTCCAGATCAACACCATGGCAATGCACCGGGCGAGGCCGATGAGAATCAGCCCGTTCCGGTAATGCGGCAGATCCGGGAGAAAGGCCCAGGCGAGCGCGAACATCACGACAGGCCCGAGTACCCAGTTCAGAAAAAGCGAGGTGCCGAGCAGGCGAGGGTTAGCGGCGTGCTCGCCGATGCTCTCGTAGCGCACTTTTGCGAGCACCGGGTACATCATCCAGAGGAGACCGATGCCGATGGGCACGGAGACGCCGGCCACCTGCACGCGATCGAGCCAGGCACCGAGCCCTGGATACAGGCGGCCGAGCACGAGTCCGAGCGCCATGGCCGCAAAGATCCAGACCGGCAGGTAGCGATCGAGCGTGGAGAGGCGCCGAACGACGGAACCAGTCGTGTGGTCGTCAGGGGCGTCCGCGATCCCGTGAGCACAACCGGGGTCGGAAGGAGCGGGAGCCGAACCGGGGGCGGCAGTCATGGCAGCGGGAAAGGTGTGTACTCAACAGGGGTGCGCGGCGCGGTGCGCCACCCGCTTCTCGGCGCGGGCGCGCTCGCGGTCGAGGGACCGGATACCACGGAAGCAGGAGCGGACGCACGCGATGAGATTCGCGTGCACCGCGTGTACCGGTGTCGCGAGTCGGTAGTACGCGTACTTGGCTTCGCGGGTGGCTTCGACGAGCTCGGTGCGACGGAGGTACGCGAGGTGTCGCGACACCGTCGGTTGCGAGAGCCCGAGTATCTCGACGATGTCACAGACACACAGCTCCCCCGCCGCGAGGACGTTGAGGATTCGGATCCGGGTCGGGTCCGCGAACCCCTTGAATAGCGCGTCCACGTGCTCGACGCGGGGCGCGCCAACCGGGATCGCGGAAGGGGAAAGCGCCATCGGTGTGGGGGAGAGACGAACTCACATTCGCGTAGGCATATACAATATGCCTCGGCGCATGCGAAACGCCAACAGCGACACCGACGCCGCCTTACCGGCGCGGCGCGATCTGCCGAACGATCGTCGGGTCCTCGATGGCGTCGTCCGCCGCCAGCAGGAACGCCTTGCTGAGCACGATCGACAGCGTCGCGTCCCCCTCGAACGGGAGGAAGACGCGTTCGGCGCCCGCCATCACCGGGCTTCGCGACGGGACGATGCAGAGATACTGGTCGTTAGGCTCCATCAGGACGTTGCCGCTGCCCAGATGGATCTTGTAGGTGCGGAGCTTCCCGCGCACCACGAGAAAGCGCTCGGTCAGCGTGCACTGACTGGCGATCTTCAGCTTCGGCACGAGGCGCTCGAGGATAACCCGCCGCGTCCGCGCCGTCTCGCCGAGCTCTCCGAAGGAGTAGACGTTCCAGTAGTCGCGGAAGCGACCGCCCGGCCCGCCGTCCTGCCACGTCGGGTCGTTGCCGACCGACGCCACCCCGACGAACAGGTCAACGTCGCGCATGATCTCGCTGAACACGAGCGGGGGAATCTCGTAGAGCGGTAGCGGTCGGTTCGCACCGCGCGTGCCGGACCCCGCCGCCGAGCTCGTGTAGCCGCCCCCGCCGGCGTGCGCCCAGTTCTCCGCGGCCTCCAGGCGGTAGAACCGAACCTGGTCGGTGACCACGTGCAGGTACGCACCGCTCTCGTTCGTGTCGGTTCCGTACTCGGTCCCTGCCCCCTCCACCCAGTACTCGGCGCGGAGGCCCCACTGCGGCAGCTCACGGAACGTCGGCGGGTAGGAGTCATCCACCATCATGCGCAGCTTGTTCTTCCACCCGCGCGCCGCGCAGAGCGCGTTGTACTGATGCTGCCGCAACACGTGCGCGGCGAAGCGATTCGAGTAGGTCTCCGTGCGGCGCTCGGCGTCGGTGAGCAGGTACACCTCGCGATGCGCCTGCTTGAACGGTTGACGCACCTCGTGCGATTCGATCCACCGCCGCCAGTCGAGTACCTCCTCGATCGGCCGGCCGATCGGGTGCCACAGCCCCACCTCTGCGTCGTTAGGCACGTCGACCGGGCGGTCCGCGGCGTCCACGAGACCATCCCTGGACCAAATGGCGGCACGCGTCTCGCCATTCGCCGAAAACGTCCAGATGAGTCGTCTCGCAAGCGTGCCGACCAACGGATGATCGAGATACCGGTCGCGCCACACCGCCGCTGGCCACCGCTTCTGGAGGAGGAACATCGCGTCGAGCCGCTCGCTCTGCGCCGGGAGCATGGCCGCGATGTCCTTGACCGCCGCTTGCAGCTCCTTCAGCTCCTCCTTGGAGTCGCTCTTCACCTTCGCGGGCACTGACTTCTGCGCCTTTCCGTCCGCACGACTCCAGTGGAGGGCGACGTCGCGCCCATCCACGCGCACTTCTGCAGTGAACTCGCCGTCGGCGAAGGTCTCGCGACGGATGCCAACGGCCTCGAGGCCGTACGAGGGCACCGCCATCTCCTCGATCTGATCGCGCGGCAGTGACAGCGCCTCGGCGGCGGCGTTGAACGCCTTCTCGATCTCCTTCTGCGCGGTGCCGAACTTGACGCGCACCTTGAGCATGGCAAGGTGGCCAACGGCCTCGGGCGTCCCCATCTCGGAGAGCGCGTAGACCGCGGCGTTGCCGACTCTCACGGCGCGCGGCCCGATGCCCGGCACCTTGCGATATGCCGAGACGGCGACAGCGGCCACGGCGCGCGTGAGCGCATCGTCCCTCGGGAGCGTCGGCGTGAGCCACACGAGCCCACGCAGGCAGGTGGCGTTCTCCTCGTGCATGACGTCCGCCGAGGACCGCGGGTCCCCGGGAAACGCACCGAGTCGGGCGATCGACCGCCCCTGGCTGACGCCCGGCAGCCACCGGTGGAGCGCCGCGAGGAACGCGTCACGCCCGACCGCATCGATGAGCTTCTCACCCGTCTTGAGCCACTTCGCGGACGGGCGTGTGGCCGTCGCGCTCAACGCGTGCTTGAGCAGGGCGACCCACGCTCCGCGCTCGCGCCGCGGGAGTGTCGTCAGATCATCGTTGAGCTGGTCGGTCCACACCTCGCCGGGGACCAGGAAGAACACGGCGCCATCACCCACGAGTGACGTGAGCCGAGCGCTCTCGGTGACGAGGCCTAACGGTGGCCCGCCGATCCACGACGCGCGGAGCAGGTACAGCACGTATCGCTCGCCATCGGTCAGCGCGGTTCGCGCAGCCTCGTGTTCGACCTGACCGACCAGGGCGTCGAACGCCGCCTCGAACGGTCGACGATCCCACGATGCCCCCCGCATGGCAAGGTACAGCAGGAAGTCGAACGCGAAGGCCCGTGGGAGCGTGAACCGGCGCTCGGCCAGCGTTCGCGTGAGAGACGCGAGCGCATAACGCGACTGCCAGACCGCCGGAACGTTTCCGTCGTTGCGCGCAATGAATCCGTAGGCATCGCGTTCGGCGGCGGCGATCAACAACCGGCCGGTCGCCTCCGGATCCATGGTGAGAACGCGGTCGCCTCCGGGCAGGGTCTCGAGCGGCGGCTGCGCGTACCGCGTCGTCCCGACGAGCGACGTGAGTATCTCGCTCAGGAATGCGTGCTCCGACCGCAATGGCGAGTCCGCCCGGAGGGGATACCGGTCCGGCTCGAGCGCCTCGGTAGTGACGTCCTCGCCTGCCACACCGAGCTGCCGCTTGATGGCGTCGAGCACCCCGGGGTGCCCGGCCGGAGCAGCGGCGGGCGGCGGCAACGTGGCCCGCGGCGCGTCGGCGTCAGCTTCGGCGACGTCGGAAGCATCCGGTCCCGCGGTGAGACCGGCCAGGAGTTGCTCGACGGTCGTGCCGTGTCGCGCGGCGTCCTTCTCGTGCGCCTCGCGGAGACTCGCGGCGAACCGCGTTATGCGTGCTCTCAGTGCCACGCTCGGCTCGTGAGTCTCGACGAAGCGCTGGAGCGCCCGGGTGACGCTCCCCACGGGGACGACGTAGGTCGTCAGTTGCTCGACGCCGTTGCACCAGTCGAGGAGCGCGAGCAGATCCTCTTCCTCGAACGGCAGCGCGCGACGCATGAGCGTCGTGATGACGGTGGCGGCTCGACGCCGACGCAGCCATGCGTCGCTCCAGCCGGCACGAAGATGCGGGTTGAGGCGCGGATCGGCGCTCGCGGCCGTCTTCGCCCGGATCTCACCCGCCACCCGTTCCCAGTAGGCCGTCTGCACCGCGGCAGCGCGGACGTACCGACGCGCCTCGTCAGGTGTCGCGTCGAGCATGATTCGCCCGCTGGGCTGGGAGTCGAGCTCGACGTCCTTGTACGACTCACGCTCGTCGAGGGCGCGAACCGCCTCCTCCACCCAGCGGAGCACCACGCCGTGTTCGGCTTCGATGCCCGAGTCAGCCGGAGGCACGAAGGGTGGGAACACCGGGGCCGACGCCGCTCGTTGCCACGGCCACCTCACTCAGCCTCCCACGAGCGGCGTCAGCTTCACGAAGCTCACCTGCGTGCCGGGGCTGATCACGATCTCCTCGTCGAGCGACTCTGCCTGACGATCGTCCACGAGAATGAAGAATCCGTTCCGGCCAAACGCATCGATGGCGCGATCGAACTGGGCCTCCCAGTCGATGTCGCGATTCTTCGGGACCTTGAACCCGTTCAGCGTGCGCTCGGCATCCGTAGGCTGCACCAGGCCGCGGAAGAACCCGCCCTCTCGCCGGATGCGGAAGTTGTAGTCGCTGACTTCCTGGTAGACTCGTTCGCGAATCAACTCGCGGATGGTGACGCGCTCGTTCGTGAACTCGAGCGGAAACTCGTGCACGGGGGTCCCCGTGGCGGTTTCGTCCCGGATCATGAGGGTCGTGGTCACGGCGTACCTCTTCGGTTGTCCGCTCGAAGGTACGGGGGACCCACGCACTCGTACACCCTCGGCGGTGCTTCCGCGGAGCGGGCGAGGCGGTGCCATAGGTCATGGTTCTTGCGCATTCGACACCTACCGTCCGGGCGACGACAGCGGCGCGACGGCACTTCTGATTCGACAAGTCGATGAACACACGGGATATCATCGCCGTCGGATCCTCGATGGGAGGCGTACAGGCTCTCTCGGTACTGCTGCGTCAGCTTCCGGGCGACTTGCCCGCGGCTGTGCTCGTCGTGCAACATATGTCGCCCGAGTCGCCGGGTGATCATTTGTTTGTGCTCCAGGCTCCGAGTAAACCTGAACACGCACCATGCAGCCGTGATTCCTATGACGGACGACATTCTGATGCCAGAGCACTCTGATGGGCTGGCCTCCGAGCTCGCCCCGAGCGTCACGTCGGTGGTTGCGGCCGCCGCCGCATTCATGCCCGGCGTCGTCCTCGAGCGTGGCATACGCGCTCCGGTCGAGGCGCTCTGTCGCGAGGCGCGGCGCCGGGGCCTGCGCATCGAGCAGATGCTCGTGGTGCTGAAAGACGCCTGGTGGCATCACGCCGCGCTCCGCAACACGCCACACTCCGCCTCCACCGACGGGCTCGCGCGCGTGGTGACGCTCTGCATCGCCGAGTTCTTTCGCGAAGACAGTGGTGGGTATATCCGGCAGGAAGCGAGGCGGTCGGAGCGCCACCGCCGCGCAGGCGACGCCCACCCGGGACTCTGACGCCGCGCTTCGTGACCGCCGCCGACCGGTCCGCCAGAGCGGCCCTCCTGCGTCAGGGGTCAGCGTCAGTGCCGTACCCCGGTGCGGGCGCCGCGACAGAGGCGACGAGACTCTCCCGGGTGGTGCGCGAGCACATCGCCTCTCTCGTGCGACGGCGACGCCGTGAGGGCGCATCGATCCACCGCGTGATCG
>DASURJ010000605.1:0-10724 GCA_036280115.1 Gemmatimonadaceae bacterium | reverse complement strand
GGACAGCACGGCGCTGGCCCGCGGGCTCAATCGCATCGAGGCGGCGGTCGCCGAAGCGTCCGAACACGAGGTGCGACAGGCAATTCGCTCTCTCGTGCCCGAGTACATGGAGTCTGCCACCCGCTCGGCGTTGCGCGACGTGGAGGTTCAGCTGGATGGCGCGCGTCGCGCCACCGGGGACCACCGCGTTCCGGCGGAAGCATCGGTCGCCGTGTTCGGCGTCGGGGCGAGTCCGGTCGGCCCGGTCACGCAACCAGCAGACGTTATGCGTGCGTCATGAACGGATTACCGCATGCGACGAGGCCCCGCCCGAGCTCGGCGGCGAAGCGCGCGGTCGATCTGACCGGAGCCACGCTCGGCCTGCTCGTGTTCGCCATCCCGATGGCGGTGATCGCCGCGCTCGTGCGCCTAACGCTTGGGTCGCCGGTGATCTACCGTCAACCGCGGCCGGGGCTGCACGGTCGCACGTTCGAGATCTACAAGTTTCGGACGATGCGCGAGACCACCGGCCCGGCGGGCGAGCTGCTGCCCAACCGCCTGCGCGTGACACCGCTTGGCCACTTTCTCCGCCGAACCAGCCTGGACGAGCTGCCGGAGCTGGTCAACGTGATCCGTGGCGAGATGAGTCTCGTCGGCCCGCGCCCGCTCCGCATCGAGTACCTCCCGCGGTACACGCGGGAGCAGGCGCGCCGCCACGATGTGATGCCGGGGATCACCGGATGGGCACAGATCAAGGGTCGCAATAATCTGAGCTGGGACGACCGGCTCGCGCTCGACATCTGGTACGTGGATCACGCGAGCGTGTGGCTGGATCTGCAGATCCTGATGCAGACCCTCGCCGCCGTGGTCAGTCGTGCGGACGGAAGCGCCGACGGCCTGGACGTTCCGGAATTCATCGGTACGGCAGCGCGGGACAGGGAATCGACTTCAACGGGGATGACGCGATGACGACGGTCGAACAGGACATCCGCACGTTCTTGGCCGAGAATTTCTCCCTCGGTCGTGGTACCACGCAGATTCCGGGTGACCAGTCGCTCACCGAACGCGGGTTCATCGACTCGGTCGGGATCGTCGAGGTGCTCACGTTCCTCGAGACCCAGTATCAGATCCAGATCGACGACGACGAGACGGTTCCCGAGAACATCGACACCATCGACAACATGGTGCGGTTCATCGGCATGAAGCGCACCGCCACCGGGATGCCGGCCCGTGCCGCTGGCGCCTAACGTCTCCGTGGACCTGCTCCGCGTCGACGCGGCGCAGGTGACCGACGAGATCACCGCGGCCATCGACGCGATCGTCCACGGCATGCGCAAACGCGGCGTGGTCCTCGGACTGTCCGGCGGCGTCGACAGCAGCGTCTGCGCGGCATTGTGCGCTCGCGCGCTCGGACCCGAGCGCGTGCTCGGACTGCTCATGCCCGAGCGCGAGTCGTCACCCGAGTCGCTCGAGCTCGGGCGCCTGGCCGCCCAAAGCGCCGGCATTTCCACCGCCGTCGAGGACATCTCGAGCGTACTCGACGCCGCCGGCTGCTACACCCGGCGCGATGCGGCGATCCGAACGCTCATTCCCGAGTACGCACCGGACTGGCGCTGCAAAGTGATGCTTCCGAGCGTGGTCGACACCGACCAGTACCGCATCCTCTCTGTCGTCGCGCAGGCGCCCGACGGGACGCAACGGCGTGCGCGCCTCACGCCGACCGCGTACCTGGAGCTCATTGCCGCGACGAGCTTCAAGCAGCGCACGCGGAAGATGATGGAGTACTACCACGCCGACCGCCTGAATTTCGCCGTCGTCGGCACGCCCAACCGGCTCGAGTACGACCAGGGCTTCTTCGTGAAGAACGGCGATGGGGCAGCCGACATCAAGCCGATCGCACACCTGTACAAGAGCCAGGTCTACCAGATCGCGGAGTATCTCGGCGTGCCGGAGACCATACGGACCCGTCCACCGACGACCGACACGTATTCGCTCCCGCAAACGCAGGAAGAGTTCTACTTCTCACTGCCGTACGACAAGATGGACCTCTGTCTCTTTGCGCGAGACAGCGGCATCGACGTCGCGGACGTGGGTGTGGCGCTCGGCCTCACCGAGCAACAGGTCCAACGCGTGTTTCGCGATATCGACGCAAAACGGCGCGCGAGCCGCTACCTGCACCTCGAGCCGCAGCTCGTCGCAGGAAACGCGGCGCCCGACGCCGAGGTGCGCACCTCTCATAGCACCGTCTGAGCCAACCCTGAGCCACCCAGTGGGTGGGGGACGCGGCACGTGTGCGGTCTGGCAGGAGTCTACGAACAGCCCGGTAGGACAGCGTCGCGCGAGCTGCTGTGCGCGATGGCCGGCGAGCTGCGACATCGCGGGCCCGACGGCACCGGTCTGTATCTCGATCGGCGATTCGGGATGGTCAGCACTCGGCTGGCCATCATCGACATTGCCGGTGGCGACCAGCCGCTGTCGGACGAGCGCGGGAGATTCTGGGTGATGCAGAACGGGGAGATCTTCAACTACCCCGAGCTCCGCACCGAGCTCGCCGCGCTCGGTCACCGCTTCACGACCACGTGTGACACCGAAGTGCTCGCCCATGCCTATGAGGAGTGGGGCGTGGACTGTCTTCCCCGGCTGAACGGGGAGTTCGCGTTCGCCGTCTGGGACCGACAGACGTGCGAGCTGTTCCTCGCCCGGGACCGTTTCGGGGTGCGGCCGCTCTTCCTGGCGGACGTCGGCGGACGCCTCTCGTTCGCGTCGGAGGCGAAGGCACTCCTGCGCCAGCCCGAAACCGCGCGGACGCTCGATATGGCGTCCATCGCTCAGGCCTTCACCCTCTGGGCGATGCCGCCGACGCGGTCGGCGTTTCCCGACATTCGCGAGCTCGCACCCGGCCATTGGCTGCGCCTCGGCCCCCACGGGAAGCGCGAGGAACGTTGCTGGTGGGAGCTGCAGTTCGCGACGCCTGACGATGCCCGGATGGACCCGGATGAGGTGCTGGCCGAAGAGCTCGCGGCGCTCCTCGACGACGCCACACGAATCCGGCTGCGCGCCGACGTGCCCGTCGGCACGTACCTGAGCGGCGGTCTGGACTCGTCCGCGGTCACGGCCCTGGCGCAGCGGCACACGCGGCACCCGGTGCACGCCTTCGCGATCGGCTTCACCGACCCGTCGTTCGACGAGACCGTGCACCAGAACCGCGTCGCGCGTCACCTCGGAACCGACGTGACCCGCGTGACCGTGGACGGCCCTGCGATCGCCGAGCTGATGCCGCGCGTCGTCTTCCTGTCGGAGAGGCCCACGCTCCGCACAGCGCCTGCGCCCCTGCTCAAGCTCTCGGAGACGGTGCGCGCCTCTGGCTACAAGGTCGTGCTCACCGGCGAAGGGGCCGACGAGATGTTCGCCGGCTACGACGTGTTCAAGCTCGACAAAGTCCGCCGGTTCTGGGCGCGGCGACCCGACTCCCGGTGCCGGCCCCTGCTCCTCCATCGGCTGTACCCGTACCTGGCGCAGGATCTCCGCCGCACAGGAGGGATGCTCGCGAACGTCTTCGCCGCCGGCCTCACGAATACCGACGATCCGCTCTACAGTCATCGCCTTCGGTTCAACCACTCCGCGCGCGCCCTGCGGTTCCTCGACCCGGACGCGTTGAGCGCGGGGCCCGCCGCCAGTGACCCGCTCGCCGAGCTGATTCGTCGGCTCCCCCAGGGGTTCGCCCGCTACAGCACGCTCGGCCGCGCTCAACACCTCGAGATCGTCACGTTCCTCACCGGCTATCTCCTGCATTCGCAGGGCGACCGGATGCTGATGGGGAACTCCATTGAAGGACGCTTCCCATTCCTCGATCACCGTGTGGCGGAGTTCGCGGCGCGCCTTCCGGATCGCGCGAAGCTGCCCGGTCTTCGCGAGAAGTACCTGCTCCGCCGCGCCGTGCAGCCATTGTTGCCGCCGGACATCGTCGCGCGCGAGAAGCGTCCGTATCGGGCACCCATCCTCCGTGCGTTCATGGGCCCGGGCGCGCCGGCATACGTCGGCGAGCTGCTCGACGAATCGCGGCTGCGCGCTACCGGTGTCTTCGCGCCTTCGGCGGTCGCGCAACTGGTTGAGAAGTGCCGGCGCAACGCGGACGGGTTCGTGAGCGAGAGCGACGAGATGGCCCTCGTTGGCATTCTCTCGGTGATGCTGCTCGATGAGTTCTTCGTCCGCCGTCCGATGCTCGCCGCTCCCGCAGCGCCGAGCAGGGTAGTTACCGGCGCGACCGTGTGGTCGCCGGCTCACCCGAGCTACGAAGGAGGGATGCGTGAGCCCGCGCGCGCAACGCCTCTTGCATGACGCCCTCCTGACGTCGGCGGACCGCACGCCGTCGAAGACCGCGATCATCGCCGACGGCGCCCGCTACTCGTACGAGCAGCTGCTCGACGCCGCCCTCCGGCTGGCCCGTGTGCTTCAGGACAACGGCGTTAGGCGCGGCGACCGCGTGGGCGTCTACCTCGACAATTCGTGGTTCGCCGTGGTCGCCGTATACGCGACGCTCCTCGCCGGCGGCGTTCTGACGATCATCAACCCGCAGACGAAGTCCGAGAAGCTCGCGTTCGTCCTCACGGACAGTGAGGCGACCGCGCTCGTGACCGAGCGGGCGCTCGCGCCGGCGTTCGTCCCCGCACTCGCAGGCGTCCCCGGCGTGCGATGCGTGATCTGCGCGGGCGCGCCGAGCGACGGCGCGGACAGGTCGCTTTCGGTCCGCCAGCCGGTGTTCGCACTCGAGGAGGCACTCGCCGGCGCGGAGCCCCGGCCATCGGTGCGTGGCGTCATCCCGATCGATCTCGCGGCGCTCATCTATACGTCGGGCAGCACGGGCAACCCGAAGGGCGTCATGCTGACCCACCAGAACATGGTGTTCGCCGCAGGCAGTATCGCCGAGTACCTGCGGCTCGACGCCAGCGATCGCATCGTGGACGTGCTGCCTTTCGCGTTCGACTACGGACTGTATCAGCTCCTGATGACGATGCTGCTCGGGGCGACGCTGGTGGTCGAGCGATCGTTCGTGTACCCGGTCCCGGTGCTCCGGCGCATCATCGAGCACGAAGTCACGGTGTTTCCCATCGTGCCGACCATTGGCGCGACGCTCCTCGCGCTCGACCGGAGCGGCGACTGGAGCTTCCCCCACGTGCGACGGGTCACGAACACTGCGGCGGCGCTGCCGGCAGAGTTCATCGCGCGACTGGCAACCGTGTTCCCGAACGCGTTGATCTTCGCGATGTACGGGCTCACCGAATGCAAACGCGTGAGCTACCTGGAGCCGGAGCGCATCCACCAGAAGCCCACGTCGGTGGGGAAGGCCATTCCCGGCACCGAAGTGTTTCTTCTCTCCCCCGACGGCACGGCCGTTCCACCGGGGGAGCCCGGGATTCTCCACGTTCGTGGCCCCCACGTGATGGTCGGCTACTGGAAACAGCCCGAGCTGTCCGCCGCGATGTTGAAGCCAGGTCGACTCCCGGGCGAGCGCATCCTGTGCACGCACGATTTCTTCACGATGGACGCCGATGGCGACCTGTACTTCCTCGGCCGCAGCGACGACATCATCAAGACCCGCGGCGAGAAGGTGAGCCCCATCGAGGTGGAGAATGTTCTCCATCGCATCGCGGGAGTTCGCGAGGCGGCCGTCGTGGGAGTGCCTGACGAGATGCTCGGCGAGGCGATTCGTGCCTTCGTGGTGCTCGATGACGGCGTCTCGCTCTCCGAACAGCAAGTGAAGCGGGCGTGCATGGAACGGCTGGAAAGCTTCATGGTTCCGCGTGAGGTGCTGTTCGTGGACGAGTTGCCGAAGACGGCAACCGCAAAGGTCTCACGGCGCATGCTTCGTGAGCTCGCTGGAGCGCGGTGACGAGATGATCGCTGACCTTCTCGCGGTGAGCGACGTGAGATGGCGGCGGTTCCTCGACCGCACACCTCATGACGTCTATCACCTGCCGGAGTACTGCTGCGTTGCGGGCCACCATGAAGGCGGGGAGCCGGTCGCCTTCTATGCAGAAGAAGATGGCCAGGCAGTGCTCGTGCCGATGCTCCTCCGTGAGCTACCACCCGAGCTCGGCGCGCCGCCGGGATGGCGCGATGCCACGAGCCCGTACGGCTATCCGGGTCCCATCGCGACGCTGGGAACGCAGCCCGACGTGCTGCGCGCTTCGCTGCGTGCGCTGCGCGCGCTCGCGCAGGAGCACGCGATCGTGAGTGCGTTCCTTCGGCTGCATCCGTTTTATACCGTGCCCGTCGCCTTGCTCGCTGAGGCGGGAACTGTCGTCCATCACGGCGGCGTCGTGTACGTGGATCTCACCAAGAGCCCCGACGAATGGCGGGCCGAGACTCGACTCGATCACCAGCGCAACCTCAAGCGGCTGATCCAGCTGGGCTACTCTGCCGAGATGGACGACTGGGATGCGTATCCGGCGTCCTGTGAGGTGTACTGGGCGACGATGCGGCGGCATTCGGCCGACTCGTTCTATTACTTCTCGGACGAGTACTTCAGTCGCCTGCGGCGGATGCTCGGCCAGTCCGTGCATCTCTGCTCGGTGCGCGGCCCTGCCGGTGACGTCGCGGCGAGCGGCCTGTTTCTGCTCGTCGGCGGAATCGCGGAGTACCACCTGGGCGGAACGGCGGACGCTCACTTCGCCAAGGCACCGTCGAAGCTGATGTTCGACTTCGTCCGCCGATGGGCGAAGGACCGCGGCGCGACGCTCCTGAACCTTGGAGGAGGAGTCGCGGGAGCCGCCGATTCGCTCTACCGCTTCAAGAGCGGATTTTCGCCGTTGAGCGCCGACTACCACACCGTCCGAATCGTGTTCGACGCGCCCCGGTACCATGCGCTGGTCGAGGTGAGTCGCGCGCTCAGCGCAGCCGACGATACGGCCGAAGCGTTTTTTCCGGCGTATCGCCGCCGGAGCAACATCACGATCGGCGTATGAGAAACCCGGTGCGCCACCGTCGACCAGCAATGCTCGGTACGAGTGAACCATGAACACGCGACGTCGGAAGGTGGTGCTGTTCGGCAACGGTCAGATGGCGTGCTTTGCGCACACCGTGCTGACACATGACTCGCCGCACGAAGTCGTCGCCTTCACTGTCGATGGCGCGCACGTCACCGAGAAAAGCGTGCTCGGGCTTCCGGTCGTGCCGTTCGAGGATCTGGAGCGGTCGCACCCGCCCGATGCATACGCGATGCACATCTCGGTCAGCTTCCGCCGCGTCAACAAGCTGCGCGCGGAGAAGTACGCCGAGGCCAAGGCGAAGGGCTATGAGCTCATCAGTTATGTCAGCTCCCGCGCACATACCTGGCCCGATCTGACCATCGGCGACAACTGCTGGATACTCGAGCACAGCATCATCCACCCGTTCGTCACGATCGGCAACGATGTCTATATGGGGTCCGCCGTTCACGTCGGCCACAACTCGACGATTGGCGATCACAGCTTCCTCGTCGGGATGATCGCGGTTGCCGGCTTCGTGAAGATCGGATCGTACTGCTTCGTCGGGATACACTCGACGGTGCGCGACGGGCTCACGATCGCTGACCGCACGGTGATTGGCGCCGGGTCGACGGTGCTGCGCGACACGCAGGAGGGTGGCGTCTACGTCGCACCGCCGGCGCGAATGCTCCCGTACGGGAGCGAGGAGCTGTCGGATGACTTTCGTTAGCGAGCTGGGCGACACCGGACTGATCAGTCGGCCGGCTCATCTCTGGCGAATTCGCCCCAACCAGATCCGCTCTGGCGCATGAGAATTCTCTCATTACCATACCTTTGTCAGCGCGTGTGGACCTCACGTGAGCGACTCGTCGCCGGATCGATCCTCGAGGTCCCGCCGACGCGGTGTCGACTGCGCGCGTCCGGATGCCGGCCCGACGTCGCCCAGCCCCGAACCCGTCGAGTTGCGACGATGCCAGTACGCGTGATCGCTACCGAGGATCGGGGGTGGCCATCGACAACGGCCACGCTGACGTTGCTCTTGGTTGCCGCGCTCGCATCAGCCGGCCAGGCCCAGCGGCAGCGCACCGACACGGTGTTGTCGAGCCAACCGTCCGGTTCGGCCGCCACCGGGCAGGTCATCCTCAAGCCCGGCGACCTGCTCCGCGTCACCGTGTGGCGCAAGCCGGAGTACAGCGGGGAGTTCGGCATCGCCGCCGACGGGTCGGTCCTCCACCCCCTCTATCGTCAGGTACGCGTCACCGGGGTCCCGCTCGCCGAGCTCGAAACGCGGTTCCGCGACTATCTCAAGGAGCTGGAGGCCGAGCCGCAGTTCGTACTCGAGCCGCTCTTCCGCGTATCGGTCGAAGGTGAGGTCGGACAGCCTAACGTCTTCAACCTGCGCCCCGAGACGACCATCGCCCAGGCCATCGCGATGGCGCGCGGCCAGACCGAGCGCGGGCGGAGGGATCGCGTGCGCGTGTTCCGCGACGGCAACTATCTCGAGGTCGACCTTCGCGGAAGCGGCGCCGGCAGCGGAGGCATGCCCGTGCAATCGGGTGATCGCATCATCGTCGACCGCCAGCGGGACACGTTCCGCGAAGTCATCGCACCGACCGTCAGCGTGCTCGGCGGGGTCGCGGCGATCATCAGCGTCTTCCTCTACTCGTCGAACCGGTAACATGCCCACGAACAATTGGGGGAACTCTCCGAAACCCATCGGAACCGACGGCAACGGCGATCGTGGCTCCACCCCGGATCGTTATGCATCCGTACCGGCGCCCCAGGACCATCTGACGCTCCTCGACCTGCGCGTCATCGCTCGGCGCCACCTCCGGATCATCCTGCTGGGCGGACTCGTCGGGCTCGCCCTCGCCGGGGTCATCGGCCTCAGGGCACCGCGCCTCTTCCGCGCGAACGCGGTGGTCCGACTCGCGGACCCGCGCGGCGCAATCGTTCAGGGAATCGAGAACCGGGCAACGACTCCCGAGGAGTACCGCATCAGCCTGCTCCAGTCGGAGATCCAACTCCTGCGGAGCCGGGCACTGGTTGGCACCGTCATCGATGGGCTCAACCTGCGCGTCCACGAGGTGAGCGGCTCGCAGATTCTACGTGATAGCGTCCTCGTGCGCATCGGGCCCAGCGCCGACGAGGATACGCTCACCTTCACGTTCGGCCCGGAGGACGTGACCGTACAGTCGGCCAGAGGCCGACATGCCGTTGCGGCGTATGGCGACTCGCTGCGGCTCCCGAAGATGGTCTTCGCGTTCGCGAAGCGTCCGCGTGCGGAGCGCGGGGTATTGATCGTCGGGTCGCGCGAGCGCGCCATCGATTGGTTGATCGCGAATCTGAAAGTATCACCTCGGTCGGAGACCAACGTCGTGGACGTCGCGTTCACGGACGTCGATCCCGACGTCGCGCGTGACGTGGCGAATACGCTCGTACTGGGATTCCAGCGGGCGAGCGCACGCGCGGCCCAGGCACAGTCGCGGCGTCGGCGCGAGTTCCTCGAGACGCAGCTGTCCGAGATCTCGCTTCAGCTCGAGCGAAGCGAGGAAGCGCTCGTCGACTTCCGCAGTCGTCAGCGCGTCTATAGCGCCCGCGCGCAGATGGAGGCGCTGCAGCACGCGCTCATGGATCTCGACGTGCGACGGCAGGAGCTCGAGACGACGCGCGAGATCTACCGGTCCGTGCTGTCCGGCATGAAGCCGCCGTCCGGGCCCGGGACCTCGGCGCCCGCGCCGGTGGTGCTTCCCACTGAGCTGGCCGCCAATCCGACCATCACGCTGATTCACAGCCAGCTCGCGCAGTACCAGGCGTCTCGGGACTCGTTGACGACGGGACGCTGGCGGAGCGCCGCATCGAACCCCGACGTCGCACGGCTCGACACACTCGTGGCCACGACCGCCGAGCGGCTCGTCAACGTCATCCGGACCGACGCGTCGACGATCGACGTGCGGCTCTCCGCGCTCAACTTGCTGCGACAGCAGAGCGTCGCGTCGATTGCCGCGCTCCCGTTGTCCGAGTCATCGGAGGCGAGACTCGTCCGGCATGTGGAGACGAACCGCGCGCTCGACGAGCGGCTGCGCGACGAGATCTCCAAGGCGCGGATGGCCGAGGCGGTCGAGGCGGGACGCGTCGAGATCGTGGACCTGGCATCGCGCCCGTACAACCCGATGCAGACCCTCCTCGGGCTCAAGCTCGCGATCGGCTTACTGGCGGGGATTGCGCTCGGAGGCGGTGGGGCACTCGTGCGAGAACGGATGAGCGCGGCGATCCATCGACGGGCCGAGATCGAGGCAACGGTCGGAACGCCCGTGCTGGCGATCATTCCGAACGTTCGCACGCACGGCGATGCTGTGAGTCGCGGCCGTATTGCATCGATATTCGCCTCACGTGGCGACCCGCGACTGGGCCGAGGAGCGCCGCCCGGGAGTACGTCGCGGGCGCTGGTCTCGCTCCCGGGCAACGAGGCGTACCGCCTGCTGCACGCGACGCTGCAGTGGGCACAGGGCGCGAGCCCGCTCACGTCACTCACGATCACGAGCGCGCTGCCGCGTGAGGGAAAGAGCACGGTCGCGGCGAATCTCGCCCTCGTGTTTGCCATGGAGGGACGGCGCACCCTGCTCATCGACGCCGACCTTCGGCGCCCGCGACTGCATCGCGCCTTTGGAGTTCCGCGCGCGCCCGGTCTTTCCCAGTGCCTGAGCGGCTACATCAATGTCTCGAACGCCATCCGCGCAACGCACGTCGATGGGCTTTTTCTCCTTCCCGCGGGACAGG
>DASURJ010000604.1:0-3740 GCA_036280115.1 Gemmatimonadaceae bacterium | reverse complement strand
TTGCACGCCGCGAGCACCTGCTGGATGGCACCTTCCCAGGCGGCCTCGTCGAGCACGCGCTTGCCGTCGGCGCCGGTGGTCGAGAAGACGCCGCGCAGCGTGCCGGCGCCCGGCCACAACACGCCGATGCCCTTCACCGCGGCGATCTCGCGCACGCGTGCGAGTCCGGCCTTGGTCTCGACGATCGTGAAGTTGACGAGCTCGCCGCGCGGGTTGAGCGGCCAGACGTCGGCCTTCTCGCGGTACTCCGTCTCGCTCACACCCCAGAATGCCGGTGCATTCCCGACGGCATCCGGCCGCGTGCCGCCGTTCGCCTTGAAGCGCATGGCGGCGAGCCCGGTCTTCACTTCTTCAGGGCTCTCGACGTTGACGAACACGACCCCGTTGACGCCGAGGTCGAGCTGCTTCGCGATATTCTGTGCGGCCCGGGCGGGGTCGGGCGCGATCTCGTGCATCTTCACGAACAGCGGGTGCGTGAGTCGTCCTGCGACCTTCGGTGCCGCGCCGTTGTTGGTCATCCCGTTCACGAACGCTGTGAAAGGACCGTACCCCCGGGCGAAATCTCCTTCCATGCTGCCGTCGAAGATGTAATCGGCACCCGCATAGCCTAACGCGTCCTTCGCCAGCTCGGCCGGCGTTTTCCGCCGCGTGGTGTCCGTCGTCGCTGGCGCGTTGCGAGGCGGGCGGGTGTTGCGCGGGGCGTAGATGCCAAAGGCCGGCTGCTTCGCGGCCAGCAGGTCGACGACGGGATTGAGGTGCGCGCTCCCCTGAGCCAGCCCGTCGGACGTGAGCACGACGCTGAGAACTGTGAGAACGGACACCGGGGTGCGCATCGCGTAATTCTCCAAGGCATCGTAGTTGGAAGTTCCAGGATCGACGACAACTATGGACTCATCACCCATTGCTCGGCCAGAGGTCGCATGTGGCTTGGTATAGGTCGTCGGCGGGCACGTGGCGGTGATCCAGCGACAGTCCAGTTGCCAGTCTCCGGTTTCCAGTCGGGCAGTCATCAGTCGTCAGGGATTCAGTTCCCAGTCCTCAGTCTCCTCGCGCTCGTGTTCGGGGACCGGGCCGTATTGCCCGTCATGACCGCGCGCGGTCGGCGTATCAGCAGACGGCTCAGATGCGCCGGCGCGCGTTCGAGATCCGTCAGCCGCGTTAAGCACGGCGCGCCGAAGCCCGAACACCATCTTGCGAATCTCGGTGGCTTCTCGGGTCAACCGCGCCCACGCCTGAGTTCCCAAGACGCCGTAGTCCTTCGCGAGTTCGAGTTGGTACTCCGCCTCGGACGTGGATTTGATGCTTATGTCGAGGTACCGAGCGAATTCCTTGGGAGTCGCCGCACCGCAGCCCTCGACAATGTTGCTCGCGATCGACTCGGCCGCCCGAGTGAGCTGCGACCTGAGATCTGCGTAGCCCGTCCGAGGAAACGTGCGAGTGCACCGGCGGATGGCGACCGCAAATCGGTGAGCCCGTCGCCACACATGCAATCGACGAAAGTTCTGCACCCGGAGATCATGCGCACCTTGCCCCGTCAGCCCGCCATCGATCAGCCGCGTCAGTTGTCAGAACGCTGCCGGCCCCACCCACCATGGCAGGGCTCTGGCAACTGGCAACTGAATCCCTCACAACTGATGACTGCCCGACTGCAAACTGGGAACTGAAAACGGATGCTTCCGGGGTCCCGGTGCCTGACCGACTTTTCAGCCGCTCGCGTCCGCAGCGGCGGGAAGCCTACTTGCTGCCCCAACGCGTTGACGGCACAATACGTAGTTGGGCAGGCCCCCAAGTCCGGCTCAGTTCCGGAGGTCCGGCATGAAGTCACTGGTCGTCGCCGCGGCGTCGAGTGCAGTGCTCGTCGGCACGGTATCCGTCGTCTACGTGCAGCCAGGACCCGCCGAAGCCGCAAAGGCTCCGGCGACCAGCCCGCCACCGGTCCGATCGTACGGCCATGCGCCGTCCCCCCCGACAATCTCCAACGACGCGCTGACTGCCGTCGTCAAGCAGACCTGCGCCACCTGCCACAGCGCGCGGCAGAAGGCCGGGAACCTCGTCCTCGCCGGGTTCGACGTCGCCTCCGCCCCCTCGAAGGCCGAAACGGCGGAGAAGATGATCGCCAAGCTCCGCGCCGGAATGATGCCGCCCCCGGGACGCAAACGACCCGGCGGTGACACCCTCCTCGTCCTCGCCGAGACGCTCGAGCGACTCGTCGATCGCGCTGCCGGCGCCAGACCCGAGCCCGGAAGTCGCACGTTCCAGCGCCTCAACCAGGCCGAGTACGAGCGCTCCGTTCGCGACCTCCTCGAGCTCCAAGTCGATGCCGGCAAATGGCTTCCCCTCGACACCAAGAGCGCGAACTTCGACAACATCGCGGACGCCCAGACCCCCTCGGCCACCCTCCTCGACGCGTACCTCGACGCCGCGAGCGAAGTGAGCCGCCTCGCCGTCGGCGACCCCAAGGCCAGCGTCGCTTCCGTCACCTACAAGCAGCCCCGCCTCGCGTCGCAGTGGGACCGGGTCGAGGGCGCACCCATCGGCACCCGGGGCGGTATTGCCGCCACTCACATCTTCCCCGCCGACGGCGAGTACGTCTTCACCGTCCTGCTGCACGCCATCCCCACCGGCCAGCTGTTCGGATCGGACGCCCCATTCGACGAGAAGGTCGAGATCTCCGTGAACGGGGAGCGCGTGGCGCTGCTCGACATCGACCGCTGGTCGTCCCAGGCAGACCCGAACGGGCTCACGATCAAGACGCCGCCAATTCCGGTGCGCGCCGGACCGCAACGGATCGCCGCGGCCTTCCTCAAGACGTTCGACGGCCCCGTCAACGACAACCTGGCCCCGATCGGACACAGCATCGCCGACACGCAGATCGGATCCGAGCCCGGCATCACGAACATGCCGCACCTGTCGGACCTCGTCGTCACGGGCCCGCACAACCCGACCGGAGTGTCCGATACACCGAGCCGCCGTCGGATCTTCACGTGCCGCCCGACCTCGCCTGACGAGGCGCGCCCCTGTGCCGAGAAGATCATCACGCGTCTCGGCGGGGCGGCGTACCGACGGCCGCTCGCGATGAAAGACGTGAAGGCGCTCATGGCCTTCTACGACGAGGGCGCCGCCGAAGGCGGGTTCGAGCTCGGCATCCGCACGGCGCTCGAGGCGATTCTCGCGAGCCCGCACTTCGTCTTCCGCATGGAAGAGACGCCGGCGAATGCAAAGCCCGGCTCGACGTACACCATCAGTAACCTCGATCTCGCGTCACGGCTGTCGTTCTTCATCTGGGGAGAGCCGCCTGACGACTCCCTCATTACTGTCGCTCGGCGCGGTACGCTGTCATCGCCCGCGGTCCTGAAGGCGCAAACACGCCGCCTGCTCGCCGACCCGCGCGCCGAGGCACTCGCCACGCGCTTTGCCGCCCAGTGGTTGCGGCTTCAGGACATCGAGAAGGTCCACCCCGACGCCCTCCAGTTCCCGGACTTCCACAAGCAGCTGTCCGACGCCATGCGGCGCGAGACCGAGCTGTTCTTCTACTCGATCGTCCGCGAGAACCGGAGCGTCCTCGACCTCTATACGGCCGACTACACGTACGTGAACGAGGCGCTCGCCACCCATTACGGGTTCCCGGGCGTGTCGGGGGCGGAGTTCCGCCGCGTGGCCTACCCGGACGACCGCCGCCGCGGCCTGCTCGGTCACGCGAGCGTCCTGACGCTCACGTCGCACGCGAACCGCACGTCGCC
>DASURJ010000603.1:0-6483 GCA_036280115.1 Gemmatimonadaceae bacterium | reverse complement strand
GCAATAGTCGAACTCGATACCCTGGCCGATGCGATTCGGACCGCTGCCGAGGATCACGACCTTCTGTCGCGGCGTTGGGTCGGCCTCGCACTCTTTTTCGTAGGTGCCGTAAAGGTACGGCGTGAACGACTCGAACTCCGCGGCGCAGGTGTCGATGCGCTTGTAGGCGGGCACCAATCCGGCCTCTTCGCGAACCGTGCGCACGGCCCCCTCGTCAGCGCCGACGATCTGCGCCAGTTCGAGGTCGCCGACACCGGCCCGCTTGAGCGTGCGCAGCAGGTCGGACGAGATCCCGCGCAGGCCGACCAGAGCCGCCGACTGGCACAGCTCGACGATCTGCGCGAACTGCGTGAGGAACCAGGGGTCGATCTTCGTCGCCTGGTGCAGCTCCTCGACCGTCCAGCCGCGTTCGAGCGCGCGGAAGACCGCCCACATCCGTCGGTCGGTCGGCACGCTCAGCTCGCGCTGAAGCGCGCCCTGCGCCTCGTCTTCCTTCTCGTAGGTGCCGTACATGTACGGCGTGAAGGACTCGAACTCGGCCGCGCAGGTATCGATCCGCTTGTAGGCGGGCTTGATCCCGTGCTCGAGGCGTGCGCTGCGCACGGCGTCTTCGTCGGTGCCGAGGACGGCGGCGAGCTCCCGATCCGCGATTCCCGCGCGCTTGAGCGTCCACAGCATGTCGGGCGAGATGCCGCGGAGGCCGACCAGAGCGGCAGAGCGCTGCAGCTCGACGATCTCCGAAAACTGGACCAGGAACCACGGGTCGATCTTCGTCGCCTGGTGCAGGTCTTCGACCGTCCAGCCGCGGTCGAGTGCGCGAAAGAGCGCCCACATCCGCCGGTCGTTCGGGACGCTCAACTCACGCTGCAGCGCTCCCTGCTCCTCTTCGTTCGTCAGCCCTTCACGACCCGTCGACACCGGCTGGCCGAACAGCAACCCGGCGTTACCCAGTTCGAGCGAGCGGAACGCCTTCATGAAGGCTTCCTTGAAGGTCCGCCCGATCGCCATGACCTCCCCCACCGACTTCATCTGCGTCGTCAGCGTGCGGTCGGCCCGAGGGAACTTCTCGAACGCCCAGCGCGGGACCTTGACCACCACGTAGTCGATGGTGGGCTCGAACGACGCGGGCGTGAGCCGCGTGATGTCGTTGGGGATCTCGTCGAGGTGGTAGCCGAGGGCGAGCTTCGCCGCGATCTTCGCGATCGGGAAGCCGGTGGCCTTCGACGCGAGCGCGGACGACCGCGACACGCGCGGGTTCATCTCGATGACGATGATCCGGCCGTTCTCGGGGTTGATCGCGAACTGGATGTTCGAGCCGCCGGTCTCGACGCCGACGCGCCGGATGATCCGCCGGCCGAGGTCGCGCATGCGCTGATACTCGCGATCCGTCAGCGTCAGCGCCGGCGCGACGGTGATGCTGTCGCCGGTGTGGACCCCCATCGGGTCCACGTTCTCGATCGAGCAGATGACCACGAAGTTGTCGGCCTTGTCGCGCATCACCTCGAGCTCGAATTCCTTCCACCCGATGATGGATTCTTCGAGCAGGATCTCGTGGACAGGGCTCATGTCGAGGCCGCGGCCAGCCAGCTCGCGGAACTCTTCGACGTTGTAGGCGATGCCGCCCCCGACGCCGCCCATCGTGAACGAAGGACGGATGATCGCCGGGAACCCGATGTCCTGGACCGCGGTCATTGCCTCGTCGAGCGACCGGCAGTAAACGCTACGCGGGACGTCGGCGCCGATCTCGCGCATCGCGTCGCGGAAGAGCAGGCGGTCCTCGGCGAGCTTGATCGCGTCCACTGAGGCGCCGATCAGCTCCACGCCGTACTTCTGGAGGGTGCCGTTCTCGGCGAGCGCGATCGCGAGGTTCAAGGCGGTCTGGCCGCCCACGGTCGGCAGCACGGCGTCCGGCCGTTCGCGTTCGATGATCTGGGCGACGATCTCGGGTGTGAGCGGCTCGACGTAGGTCCGGTCGGCGATCTCGGGGTCGGTCATGATCGTCGCCGGATTGCTGTTGACGAGGACGACCTCGAGGCCTTCGTCACGAAGCGCCTTGCACGCCTGCGTTCCTGAATAGTCGAACTCGCACGCCTGGCCGATGACGATCGGCCCGGAGCCGATCACGAGAACCCGCTTGATATCAGAACGTTTGGGCATTGGTACTAGCGCTGTCAACTCCCAACTCCAAACTCCCAACTTCCAACTCCCAACTTTGGCGTTTGGAGTTTGGCGTTTGGAGTTTGGCGTTTTCAGTCCGCTCTCTTCTCCATCTCGTCGAGAAACTGTCTGAACAGGTAGTCCGCATCGTGCGGACCCGGCGCCGCTTCGGGGTGGTACTGGACGCAGAAAACCGGCTTCGTCTCGTGCTTCAACCCTTCCACCGTTCCGTCGTAGAGGTTCACGTGGGTGACCTTCACATCGGACGGGAGCGATTTCGGATCGACGGCAAAGCCGTGGTTCTGCGAGGTGATCTCCACCTTGCCGCTCTCGAGGTCCTTGACCGGGTGGTTGGCGCCGCGATGGCCGAACTTCAGCTTGTATGTCTCGCCGCCGAGCGCGAGCGACAGGATCTGGTGACCGAGGCAAATCCCAAACACCGGCACATCCGCCTTCATCACCTCGCGCGCGTTGGCGATCGCGTAGTTGAGGACCGCCGGGTCCCCGGGTCCATTGCTCAGGAACACTCCGTCCGGGTTCGTTGCCAGCAGTTCAGACGCGGGCGTCGTGGCCGGGTACACCCGCACGTCGCATCCGTGCGCGGTGAAGCGGCGCAGGATGTTGTATTTCATGCCGAAATCGTAGGCGGCGATTTTCAGCTGCCGCCGCGCCTGGCGTTCCGGCTTCGGCGCGAACTCGTCCCCCGGATCGGGCGTCCAGTCGAACGGCGCTTCGCACGTCACCCCGAGCACCAGATCCGAGCCTTCCATCGAGGGAACGGCCCGCGCACGCTCGATCAGTTCGCGATGCTCGACGTCGCCGGTGGCGATCACGCCGCGCATGACGCCGGCCGACCGCAGGATGCGGGTCAACGCGCGGGTATCGATCCCGCTGATCGCGACGACGTTGTTGCGAATCAGGTAGTCGCGAAGGGTCGCGTCGGATCTCCAGTTGCTGGCGATCGGCGATTGCTCGCGCACGATGAAGCCGGCGACCTGCGTGCCGCGCGACTCGACGTCCTCGTCGGCGATACCGTAGTTGCCGACTTCAGGCACGGTCATCGTGACGATCTGGCCGGCGTACGACGGATCCGTGAGGATCTCCTGGTAGCCGGTCATGCTGGTGTTGAAGACGACTTCACCCGAGGTTTCCCCGGGCGCGCCTGCGGCCTCGCCTTCGTAGACAAGGCCATTTTCAAGAGCGAGTGTGGCTTTCATCTAATGCGTTCGAGTGATCCGGTCACGCGTGTTTCCTGCCCCGCCGAGACGCGTGTGCTGGTGGTCCAGTCGCCGTGATCGGCGAGTTGGAGACGGACGACGTGCGAGCCGATGCGGAGATCGGGGATGCGCACGGGGGTGGTGCCCATGAACTTGCCGTCGACGAGCACGCGCGCGCCGCGCGGACGCGAGTCGACGTACATCACCCCGGTGAACGTCTGGCTCACCGGCGGGATTTCGGCCCGCGACGAGGGTTTCGCTGGTGCCGGCTTCGAGGCGGAGGGTTTCGCAGGCGCCGTCCGCCGCAACCGATACGAGAGCGTGCGCATCGGCCGTGACGCCGACAGCGTCACCTGTTCGCGCTCGACCGCATAACCATCCTGGACGACACGGATCTCGTGCCGCCCGAACGGCAGCTTGTCGATCGTGAGCGGCGTCCGTCCGGTCCATTCCCCGTTGACGGTGACGGCAGCGTTCGACGGCGTCGAACGCACCTGCAGCGTGCCGGTAACCGGCGCCGGAGGAGCGGCCGGCTCCTTCAGGACGTCCGAAGGTTTCGTTGGCGCCGCGGCCGTGTTCGCCGGCGACTCGCTCACCGGTTGTGGCGGCTCCGTCGCGACTGGCGGTGGAGTTTGCGAGGGGGTCACCGTTCCTTCGCTGTAGGGCTGCGGCTTGGGCGTCGCGGCCGGCGCCTGCTCGCCGGTCGCGGTTCCGGTCGTCGCCGCCGTCTCGCCGGAACTGCTCGTCAGGGGCACGCGTCCGCCGACGGCGTATCCCGCCGCGAATCCGACGAGCAACGCGAGTCCCACGGTCACGACGACCATCGCGAGACCAGGCCCTCGACGTTCATGCACGACCGGTTCGCTGCTGTATCCGGCAAACGATGGCGCGGGCGGCACGTCCTCAACGTCGTACGCGACGACCTTGGGCGCGCGTTTCTCGGGGCGGACGATCGGCTGTTCGTCGACGGCGTGTGCCGCGGCCGCGAATTCGTCGGCGAACCGTTCGGTGTCGTGACGCGATGGGGTTTCGCTGGCGAACTCATCGACGATCTCATCATCGTCTCGATCGAACAGCGACCGGCGGTCCGCGGCAGCCGCGTACCGCGGTTCTTCGTCAGCGGCCACGTCGGTGGGCAACGCCGCAAAACGGTCGTCCTCGTCGTGCCCGGCAGCGATCTCGTCCTCGGCGGCAATCTCGTCGAACTCCGGCTCGGACGCTCTGAACTCGCTCTCTTCCTGCTCGACCTCCGCCGGTTCGGTGCGCTCGTCCACGTCCACCCGCGGCGGCATGTCATCGACCGCGTCCTCGGAATCGAACGGGGTCGTGACGGCGCCGGCGGCAGCGCCGGCAGCCGGGACGGATGCGGGAACGCCTTCACCGCGTGCGGCGGCGTCGAGCGCGGCCGCGAACGCAAGGGCCGACTGGTATCGCTGCGCAGGATCGTCCGCGAGCGCCCGGACGAAGACCGCATGAATCGCGGCGGCATGTTCGCCGCCGGTCACGCTGCCAATCTGATTGCCGGTCCCTGACGGCCGGCGGCCGGTCAGTAACTCGTAAGCGATGACCGCAAGCGAGAACACATCGGCCGGAGCACCCCACGCTTCGCCGGCGATCCGTTCGGGCGCGGTGTAGGGCCGGCGGACGGGAGCGCGGAGGCCGACCCGCTCGAGCGCCTCGACGACGCCGAATCCACCGGCTCGCGCTTCTTCGGGCGTGATGAAGATGTCCCGCGGGTGCAGCGCTCCGTGGGTAACTCCGGCCGTCCGGGCAAAATCGACCGCGCCGGCGAGCTGCGTGATGTACGGCAGCACCTTGTCGATCGGAGCGGGCGCGTAGTGCCGCATCGCCACGTCGAGCGTCTCGGCCGCCACGTACTCATCCGCGCGGTACGCCGAACTGCCTTCGACGCCGGCGCCAATCGGTTCGACGATCGAGGGATGAAAAAGACCTGCCTCAGCCGGACGTCCGAGCTCGTCCGCGAGCGCCTGCGCCTGTTCGGGTGTGATATCGAGCCGGAAAACCTTGACCGCAACCAGCCGGTCGCGCGTCGGCTCGTATGTCCGGAAGACGGGACCAAGCGCGCCCACGCCGACCTGGTGCAGCACCCGGAAGGGGCCGAATGCAGGCGGCGGTGCGAACGCAGAAGGGTCGTCTCGCGTCAGTTTCTGGAGCTCCTCGAGGCGGGTTAAGAAAATCTAACACATTATCCCTCACCGGACCCCGATCGGGATCCTCACGGCTGGTCCCGGCGTCGAAGGGACGTGGCGGCTTGCCTTGACATGTTTCAGAAGGCTCTGAGAGAGTACGAGGCCGTGTCACCTGCGGAAGACGTAGCCTCGTGTAGCGGCATCGACGTTAAGCGTTTCTCGTGGATTCGTCCCCTCGCCAGCGAGTACGCCTCGAACTTCGCGAACATCGCCCCGCTCTACAACGGCGATCCAGCGTCGCGCGAGGCGTGGCAGGGCGCGATCGCGAGAGCGCAACAGCACCGACGCGACCGCGATGGCATCGCGACGGTCGTCGCGGCGCAACAGGAGCGGCGCGGCGCGCCACCCGAAGCCCGCAAAGCCGCGGAGCTGCTACGCAACTCCGAGAGCGTGGCGGTCGTCACCGGCCAGCAGGCCGGCGCCTTTGGTGGCCCCCTCTTCACGCTGCTCAAGGCGATCACCGCGCTGCAGCTTGCCCGCCGCACCGCGGCCGAGCACCGAGTACCCGCGGTCGCGATCTTCTGGGTCGATGCGGAGGACCACGACTGGAACGAGGTCCGCAGCACGACCGTCCTCGACGCCAACCTCCATCCCACGACCATCACGTTTCCCGATGTCGAAGGCGCGGGCCGGCTCCCGGTTGCGTCGCTGACGCTCGATGGGGGCGTGAGCCGCGCGATCGATGAACTCGAGCGCGCGCTTCCGCAAACTGATTTCACGCAATGGGTCGTCGACGCCGCCCGGCAGGCATGGGCCCCTGGCATCCGGATGGCGGACGCGTTTGCGCGATGGCTCGAACAGCTCCTCGGCCCGCAGGGGCTGGTCGTGTTCGAGTCGGCGGACCCCGCTGCGAAGCCGTTCGTGGCCGACCTGTTCGCGCGCGAGCTGCAGTTCCCCGG
>DASURJ010000602.1:0-3113 GCA_036280115.1 Gemmatimonadaceae bacterium | reverse complement strand
CGCCGTTCGCGCCTCGCCCTTCGCGCCTCGCCCTTCGCTCCCTTACTCCGCCCGAATTCGCAGCGCCGTCCCCCACGGATCGTGCACGACGACCGTCCCCGAGCTCGAGCGACCGACCGTGTAGCCCGCGAGCTCGAGGTTGTTCGCCACGATCGAGACCGTCTCCGCGTCAGGCAAAATCATCTCCCACTCGAGGAGCCGCGCATCGCCCTCGCCGGCCGGTGCCGCGCCCGCCGCCCAGGTGTTCGTCCCGAGGTGGTGATGGTAGCCACCGGCCGACAGGAACAACGCGCCCGGGTACCCCCACACGATCTTGTCCAGCCCCAGGGCGTCGTGGTAGAACGCCTCCGCCTGCGCGAGGTCACCGACGTGCAGGTGCACGTGGCCGATCACGGTCCCGTTAGGCATCCCCGTCCACGGCTCGCCCCCGGCGGCCTGGACCAGATCGTCCGCGTCGAGGGGCATCGTCGTCATCGCGATCTGGCGCCCTTCGGTGCGCCACGTATCGCGCGGACGGTCGGCATACACCTCGATGCCGAGGCCGTCGGGGTCGGAGAGGTAGATCGCCTCGCTCACGAGGTGATCCGACATCCCCGCGTACACGCCGAGCGTCGCGAGGTGCGAGACGAACCGGCCCAGTGCACCGCGGTCAGGGACGAGAATCGCGTAATGATAGAGCCCGAGTCTGCCTCGCCGCGGGACAGGCTGTGCCCCGGGAAGTTCGTGCAGCTCGATGAGCGGACGGCCGCCATCGACGGCCCCCAGGACAGCCATGCGACCTCGCCGTTCCACCTCGCGCAATCCGAGCACGCGGTCGTAGTACGCGAGCGACCGGGCGAGATCGGATACCTGAAGTCGCACGACGCCGAGATGCGTCGTGCTCGGAAGACGAAAGCCCGCCGGCGCGATGCCGTACGACTCCGTATTTCCGGCCTGGTCGGCGACGGCCGGCGTGTGACGCTGCATGTTTCAGCTCCTCGTGACGGAAGATCAACGCGACAACCGGCGCTGCTGCAGGTTGTAGTCGACCGAATACGGACCTCCACCGAGAAACGCGAGTGCGAGGCCGGCTGCGGCGTTCATCATGACAAACTCGATGCCCCGTGGAACGAAGAACCCGTTCGGCAGATGAACCAGGAGGATGGCGCCGAGCATGTCGATCGCGATCGCCAGGCCGGCGAGGCGCGTCAGAACGCCGAGCACGAGCGCAACGCCAGCGAGCGGCTCGACGATGGCCAGGAGCGGTCCCACGATCCCGGCCGCCGGAACACTCATCTGGCTCATCATTGCCGTCGTGCCCGCAAAACCCAGCTGAAACAGCTTCTGGCCCCCGTGCACGATGAACACCACGCCGAGCGCGAGCCGCAGCACGAGCAGGCCGACACCGAGCTGACGCGACGACGGGGTAGCCGCAAACACGTTCATGTGCGTTCTCCAGTCGGGTGAGGCATGACGAACATTGGCACCCAGTAATGTATGTTCCAGAATCCCGAAACGAGACGCATGACGACCGCATCTACCACGCCAGCCGCCTCGACAGGCAGGCTGGTCACCGCCCTCCCGGAGTGGCGCTCGCTCGCGGATCACGCGCACCAGCTCCGCTCCACGCATCTCCGCGATCTGTTCGCGCGGGATCCGCGGCGTGGCGAACGCTTCGCCGCCGAAGGGGCAGGGCTGTACCTCGACTACTCGAAGCATCGCATTACCGACGAGACGATCCGGCTGCTCATTGACCTGGCGCGCGCGGTCCACGTCGCCGAGCGACGGGACGCCATGTTCCGCGGCGATCGCATCAACGTGACCGAGGATCGGGCCGCCCTTCACGTCGCGCTGCGCGCGCCTCGTGACGCGAAGATCCATCTCGACGGACACGACGTCGTCGCCGATGTGCACGACGTGCTCGACCGCATGGCGACCTTCTCCGAGCGCGTGCGACACGGAACGTGGACCGGCCACACGGGGCGCCGGATCCGGGCGGTCGTGAACATCGGGATCGGTGGCTCGGACCTCGGCCCCGCCATGGCGTACGAGGCGCTCCGCTTCTACAGCGACCGCGCGCTCACGTGCCGGTTCGTCTCGAACGTGGACGGCGCGGACTTCGCCGAGAAGACCGCGGACCTCGATCCCGCGGAAACCTTGTTCATCGTCGCGTCGAAGACATTCACGACGCTGGAGACGATGACGAACGCGCGGACAGCACGCGCGTGGACGCTCCGGGCGTTAGGCAGCGACGCGGCGATCGCGCGGCATTTCGTGGCCGTGTCCACGAACGCGACCGAGGTGACGGCGTTCGGGATCGACCCCGAGAACATGTTCGGCTTCTGGGACTGGGTCGGCGGACGCTACTCCATGGAATCCGCCATCGGCCTCTCGACGATGATCGCGATCGGCCCGGAGCGATTTCGCGAGATGCTCGGCGGCTTTCACGCGATGGATGAGCATTTCCGCACCGCGCCGCTCGAGGGCAACCTCCCCGTGCTCATGGCCATGCTCGGGGTGTGGTACAACAACTTCTTCGGCGCCGAGACGGTCGCCGTGCTCCCGTACAGCCAGTACCTCGCACGCTTTCCAGCGTACCTCCAGCAGCTGACCATGGAGAGCAACGGGAAGCGCGTGACGATCGATGGCGCACGCGTCGCGTACGACACCGGCGCGATCTACTGGGGCGAGCCCGGCACGAATGGCCAGCACTCGTTCTACCAGCTCATCCATCAGGGGACGAAGCTGATTCCGTGCGACTTCATCGGATTCAGCCAACCACTCGAGCCGCTCGGTGACCATCACGATCTGCTCATGGCGAATCTGTTCGCGCAGGCCGAAGCGCTCGCCCTCGGCAAGACGGCCGAGGAAGTGCGAGCCGAGCACACCTCGCCAGCGCTCGTCGCGCATCGAGAGTTCGACGGAAACCGGCCCAGCTCGATGATCCTGGCGGAGCGCCTGACACCCGCCACGCTGGGTGCCCTGGTGGCGCTCTACGAGCACGTCGTGTTCACGCAGGGCGTCGTGTGGAACGTGGATTCGTTCGATCAGTGGGGCGTGGAGCTGGGGAAAGTGCTCGCCGCGCGGATTGTGCCGGAGCTCACATCGGAAGACCCACCCGCCCTCACACACGA
>DASURJ010000601.1:0-2148 GCA_036280115.1 Gemmatimonadaceae bacterium | reverse complement strand
GGCCATCGACAGTGTCTCGGCATGGCGTGCCGTGTGGGCTGCCGCACGGTAAAGCCGCGAGTTCTCGATGGCGATCGCGCCATGCGACGCCAGCGCGCGCAGCATCTCCTCGTCATGCTCGGTGAACACCCGGCCGTCGATACCTGCCACCACAAGTGCGCCGATAGGCCGGTCTGCTACGAGGAGTGGCGCCGCGATGGCGGTGGAGTAATCGTCGCCCTCGCTCGTACGCATCGGGAATGTGGTCTCGGCACGCACGTCGGTCGTTCGCAGGGGTCGTCCGGCCCGCAAGCATGCGCCTGTGAAGCTTTCATCCACGGGCCAGCGCCTTCCGATGAAACGCTCGGTCACCCCTGCAGTGGCCGCGATGACGAGCTCGTCCCCGTCGAGGATCGTCAGCACCGATGCCCGTCCGTTCAAGAGACTGAGTGCCTTCTCCGCGACGATGGAAACGACGCGCTCGAACTCGAGGGACTGGTTGAGCTCGTGGACGATGTTGGCAAGGGCGGTCGCGCCGCGCGCGCCCTGACGCTCGCGCTCGAGTAGCCGGGCGTTGTGCATGGCGAGCGATGCGAGCTCCGCCAGCCGCTCCGCGGTCGTCACGTCTCGCGGTGTGAACGATCCATCCGCGCACCGGATCGCGATTACGGTGCCGACGGGAACGCCGCCCGCGAACATCGGCGCTGCGAGGACTTCGCGCGCATGGACGCGTCGGGCCAACTCACACTCGTCAAGGGGGCCTGCGGCGTCCTTCAGAACAGCGCGCTGGTCTGTGATGGCACGGAGCGCTAATGACCCCTCGGCGCGAAAGCACTCACCCGACAATCGTGCGAGGTTCCCTGCGCCTCCTTCAACACGAAACGACGCGCCATCGAGCTCCGCGACCACGACGCCATCGGCAGCGACCTGCGACAGAACGATTTCGGCGATAACGGTCGCGACTTTTCCAGGCTCCGCGGTTACAGCAGAGAGCGCCCGCGCCGCCTGGAGAATCGCCTCGGCGGCCGCGGTATCCGCCGCGCCGGAAAAGTGCGCTGAGGTGGTCACAGTGTTCCCGGCGTGAGCAAGCGCTCCTGAACGCTGCTAGCTGCGTTCAATCCAATGCTGGATGGACCGTGCTGGTCAGTCGTCCACGAACTCGACGTTCACACGATGAGGGATGATTCCCGCGTCCGCTCCTCGATCGAGCAGGAGCCGAACGGCGTCCCGCCCCCGCTGCCCATAGTCCAACGTCCAATCGTTCACGTACATGCCAACGAAGGTGTCGGCCTTACCCCGATCCAAGCCGCGAGCGTACTGCATGGCGTGGTCTAGCGCCGCAGCGCGATTTGAGAGGGAGTAGGCTATACTGTCGCGCAGATGTCGCGAAAGTGTTCTGATAAGGTCGCTACCAAGGTCCTTCCTGACGACATTGCCGCCAAGCGGCAGCGGCAGGCCCGTCTCACCGTACCACCACTCTCCGAGGTCTACGACGAGCGACAGACCGCGGTCGGCAAACGTCAACTGGCCCTCGTGAATGAGAAGTCCCAAGTCGACGTCGCCAGCTACCACCGCGTCCTCTATCTGATCGAAGGGAAGCGGGACGGGAGTGAACTCGGGCTCGTACAGCCGCAACGCGAGATAGGCACTGGTCATCGGTCCCGGGATCGCAATGCGCTTTCCGCGCACGTCGGCGCGCGAGAGCGGCTCACGCGCCACGAGTCGAGGGCCATACCGATCGCCCATGGACGCGCCATGCGGCAGGAGGGCATAGCGGTCTGCGAGATAGGCGTATGCGTGGATCGAGACGGCGGTGACCTCGAGCTCTCCGCGCAGTGCGCGCTGATTCAGCGACTCGATGTCCTGCAGCTCATGCTCATATCGCAGGTCGCCGGTATCGACCTTGCCGGCGGCGAGCGCGTAAAACATGAACGCGTCGTCGGAATCGGGGCTGTGGCAGACGCGAATCGTGCGCGTAGGAGACAAGGTCGGGACGGTATGAAGTCGGATTACGGGCGTGCCTTGATCGCGGCCTCGATATCGGCACGGTGCCGGACGTACTCGTCGAGGTTCTTCGACATTTCAGTTGGCTGCGCTGCCACGAGGCGATCGAGGAGGCGCCGCTGCTCCTGGGTGTTCCCGCGTCGCTCCGCCACCCGTGCCGCGAGC
>DASURJ010000600.1:0-3608 GCA_036280115.1 Gemmatimonadaceae bacterium | reverse complement strand
GAGCGTCCGCACGAACGCCGCCACGTCCTCAAAATTCTGAATGGCACCTAGGCGGACTGTGCACTCTTTATCGACGCCGTCGTTCCAGACCGGGTCGAGACGGATGACCACGCTAACTTCGCGCCGCGGACCGATGCTCACGGCGACCAAAGCACCATCGTGGTAGGAGTGCGAGAACCGCTTGGCGAAAGCCATCGACCCGACCGAGCGTGGTTGGCGAGCGAGCCGAGAGATCCGTCTGCTGTCTAACGCCATGTAGGCTGTCACGATACGCTGCGAGCAGCGCGGAAACCTGCAAGCGCTCGCAGCGTAACCCAACGACGGGAATCTACTACCTCACAAGTCGTTCTGCCGGCGCGGTTTGCCACGAGCCGGCGCGCGCGGAGTGGAATCGGGCTGCGAGGGCTCGCAGTGTAACGCGCTACATAGGGGCGCTCGCCGCCGAGCATCGTACCCAGCACCGCACGCTCAGTTCGAGACGCCGCGACGCGCCCCACCGGATTCTGCCACTCCCCTCAGTGTACCGGCCCCGCGAGTGCCGGCATCTTTCCCAGGCCGACACGCCCGCCGTACACGACCGAACAACACCGGCCTATCCCGCCCGCGCCGCCAGCACCGTCACCATACCAATGCATTCCCCACAACACCACGCTGCCGAGAGCACCCCGATCGTCGTCCGGGCTGCCCGAGAAGACGAGCTCGATCAACTCGCCACCGTCTGGTACGACGCGTGGCAAGACGCCCACGCGGCGCTCCTCCCCGAGGACTTCAAGCGCCTCCGCACCTGGGAGAGCTTCCGGCAGCGGCTGCATGACGCCCTGCCTAACGTCCGAGTCGTCGGGGCGCCCGGGGCACCGGTCGGGTTCCACCTCGTCAAGGACGACGAGCTCTACCAACTGTTCGTCGCCCGCGAGGCGCGCGGCGCGGGCGTCGCCGCCGCGCTCATCGCCGACGCCGAAGCCCGGCTGGCCGCCCGGGGCATCGCGACCGCATGGCTCGCGTGCGCCATTGGGAACAACCGCGCCGCACGCTTCTACGAGAAGCAGGGCTGGACCAACATCGGGACGGTGCTCCATCGCGTCGACACCCCAAACGGCGAATACCAGTTCGAGGTCTGGCGTTTCGAGAAGAGGGTGGGTTAGCATCGGGCACATGACTCTCCCCTCGAACGACTCGCCGTCCAGTGCCGGCGCGTCGCGACGTGAGTTCCTCGCCATCCTCGGCAGCGCCACCGGTGCCGCCTGGCTCGCGACACTCTGGCCCGCCGCGCTCGCCGACGCCGCCCGCGCGCACGAGGTTGTCGCCCAAGGACAGGCACCGCAATTCCGCGCGCTCACCGCACGGCAAGCCGCCGACTTCGGTGCGTTCGCCGATCGCATCATCCCACCCGACGACACACCCGGCGCGAAAGACGCCGGCGTCGTGCACTTCGTCGATCACATGCTCTCGACAATCGGCGCCGCTAAAAAGCCCGATTTCGATAAGGCACTCGTCGAGCTCGCTCGAACGACTCGGCGGCGGGTACCACGCGGCGGGACCTTCGCATCGCTCAGCGTGACGCAGCAGGACGCCGTCATGAGGGCAATGGAGTCCTCTCGCGCGTTCGCGACCCTCCGCGACGCGACACTCGCCGGCTACCTCTCGCACCCGAGCTACGGCGGCAACCGCAATGGCGTTGCCTGGAAGGCGATCGGGTTCGAGGACCGGATGACGTGGCAGCCGCCCTTCGGCTACTACGATCGGCCCGACGTCATGGCGCAGCTCCTGCCGAGACGCCGGTCGTGACGGGCCGCGTCAGGCAGTCACCCGCGATCCGTTTCGCCCCCACACAGGAAGTGGATTTCGCGGTCGTCGGCAGCGGCGCCGCCGGCGCCGTCGTCGCTCGCGAGCTCGCGCGGAACGGCTTCACCGTCGTCGTGCTCGAGCAGGGGCCGTACCTCCGCGAGCAGGACTTCAAGCACGACGAGCTCGCCGTGTCCGAGGGCCACCAACTCACGAACATCCCCGCCCTGCAGCCGCAGACGTTCCGCACGGATCCCAAGGTGAAAGCGAAGCCGCGCGACTTCCTCGGCTACGGCCGAGTGGTCGGGGGCGGGACCGTGCACTTCACGGCGAATTACTGGCGCTTTCACGAGATCGACTTCGAGGAACGCAGTCGCATCGGCCCGATCGCCGGAACGGGCTTCGATGACTGGCCCATTCGCTACTCCGACCTCGAGCCGTATTACACGAAGGTCGACTGGGAGATCGGCGTGAGCGGCGACGCAGCCGCGAACCCGTTCGAGCCCCCGCGCTCTCGGCCCTACCCCGTTCCGCCGCTGCCAATCAAACCGTCCGGCGTGCTGGCTGAAGTCGCCGCGCGGAAGCTCGGCTGGCACGCCGCACCCGCGCCGATGGCGATTCTCTCACGGCCGTACCGCGGCCGGCGCGCATGCCAACATTGCGGGTTCTGCGAGGCCTTCGGCTGCGAGTGGGGTGCGAAGTCGAGCACGCTCGTCACGATGATTCCGGAAGCCGAGCGCACGGGGCGATGCGAAATCCGGCCGAACAGCTACGTGCGCCGAGTCCAGACGGATGCGCGCGGCCGCGTGACGGGAGTCGTCTACTTCGACGCGGCCAGGCGCGAGGTGATGCAGCGCGCGAAGGCGGTCGTGCTCTGCGCGAACGGCGCCGAGACGCCGCGCCTGTTGCTCATGTCGAAGTCGAATCTCTTTCCGAATGGGCTCGCGAACTCGAGTGGTCTCGTCGGCAAGTACCTCATGTTCAATGGCGGCTCGTTCGCGGGTGGCCTGTTCGCCCACGAGATCAACGGCCACAAGAGCGTGCAGGTCAGTCGCTACATCCAGGACTTTTATCGGCTCGACCGAAAGCACGGTCTCATCGGGGGCGGCGGAATCGACACGCGGTTCGATTTCTATCCGGTGAGCTTCGCGATGTTCGGGCTACCGGTCGAAGGACCACAGTGGGGTCTCGAGTACAAGCGGATGCTTCGCGAGTATTTCACGCGGTCCATGTACGTGCTCTCGCACACGACGCAGCTGCCGGTGGAGTCGAACTCCGTCTCGCTCGACCCGGAGCTGAAGGACGCGTGGGGGCTGCCGGCAATCCGTACGACGTTCGCCGAGCACCCGAACGACATGAAACTGTATCGGTTCTTCCAGGATCGGGGGTTGGAGCTTCTCGAGGCAGCAGGCGCACGGAAGGTGTGGGAGTTCCCACTCGACGCACCGTATGCCGTGCACCTGCTCGGCACGTGCCGGATGGGCAACGACCCCAAGCGGTCCGTCGTGGACCGGTTCCACCGCGCGCACGATGTGCCGAACCTGTTCCTGGTGGACGGGAGCAGCTTCGTCACGTCGGGCACCGGTCAGCCGACGATGACGATTCAGGCGCTCGCATTCCGGGCCGCCGATGAGATGACGCGCATGGCTCGGCGTGGTGAGATAAGCCGGCGATGATCGTGCCCGTACGATTCGTTGGATCGACAAGACAGAACGGCAGGAGGACAGGATGGACGGGATTTGCAGGATGACGAAGATGACTCGGGCGGCAGCAGCAACGCCGCCGCATAGGACATCTTCGTCATCCTGTCCATCCTGTCCATCCCC
>DASURJ010000599.1:0-2114 GCA_036280115.1 Gemmatimonadaceae bacterium | reverse complement strand
GATGGTTCCGGATCGCCCCGCGCAGCGCGTACCCCTTCGACGAATCGGGCTCGAGCGCGAAGATCCGCTCGACGCACGCTTCCGCCTTCCGCAGATACTCATCGTACGCCGCCGCGGGCCGGAACCCGACGTTCACGTACTGCCAGTAGATCCACCCCTCGGCGGCGAACAGCAGCTCGTTGTCACCCACGATCGCGTGCGCCTCCCGAATGAGCTGCAGCGCCCGGTCGAGCGAGGCGCCGCTGAAGCTCCAGATGTGCTGCCGGGCGCGCAGATACAGCTCGTACGCGCGCACGTCCGGGATGGGGTGGTGCGCGATGCGCCGCTCCTCCGCAGGCGTGAGTCGCACGCGAAGCGCGTCCACGATCCGCCGCGAGAGCTGCTCCTGCATGTCGAAGACATCGTCGAGCGACCCCGCGAACTTCTCGGCCCAGAGCGGCGAGTCGACGTTGGCGTCCACGAGCTGTGCCGTGATCCGCAGATTGGCGCCTGCTCGCCGAACGCTGCCCGTCAGGACGTACCGCGTCCCGAGCTCGCGCGCGATCGACCGCACGTCGCGATCGGTGCCCTTGAACCGCATGGCCGACTGACGCGAGATCACGCGCAGCGTCTTGAGCATCGACAGGTCGGTGATCACTTCGTCCGTGAGCCCGTCGGCGAAATACTCGTTGTCGGCGTCCGGGCTGAGATTCGCGAACGGCAGCACCGCGATGCTCGGCGCGACACGCTCGACGGTGCGTGTCACGCTCGCCGTACCCTGCGGTGGTGTCGCCGCCGCGCTATCCAGCGCGGCGATGACCTCGCCGGCACCGGCAGGTCTGGCCTCGGGATCCTTCTCGAGACACCGGTCGATCAACACCGCCAGGGATGCAGGCACATCACCACGCCGCTCCCGAATGGGAGTCGGGAAATCGACGAGGTGCGCGCGCAGCAGCGCGGTCCCGCTGACGTGCGCGAACGGAGGCTCGCCCGCGAGCAGCTCGTACGCCACGCACCCGAACGCGTAGATGTCCGCCCGATGATCCACGTCCGGATCCGCGGCGATCTGCTCGGGCGCCATGTACTGCGGCGTCCCGATCGCCATCCCCATCTGGGTCAGCGCGGATTCGGTGCCCGTGCGCGACGCGGCGACCGCCTTGGCGATCCCGAAATCGGCGACCGTCGCCGTGTTCCCGGCAAGAAGAATATTGTCGGGCTTGATGTCGCGATGAACGACGCCCTTGCCGTGCGCGTACTCGAGCGCGCGGGCGACGTCGCGCAGGATGCTCGTCGCGTCGCCCACGGAGAGCGCGCCCGCCCGCGCCAACCGCACGCGGAGCGACTCCCCTTCCTCGTACGGCATGGTGTAGAACGGAACGCCGTCGACTTCGCCCGTCGCGAGGATGGGCACGATGTGCGGATGCTGCAGCCGTGCGGTGAGCTGGATCTCGCGCCGGAATCGATCGGCGCTCGCGCCGGCGACGAGGTCGGGCGACAGCACCTTCACCACCACGCGCCGGGCGAGTGCGCGCTCCTCGGCCAGGAAGACTCGGCTCATACCGCCCGCGCCGAGCTCGCGCTGGAGCACGTACTGGTCGCTCAGCGCCTCGTGGAGGTGATCGAGGAGAGTTGTTCCCACGTCGCTTGGCCGAAGCTCCGCCCAGGGTCTGATACGGGCCAAGCGGTGAATATAGCGTCGTCTCCCGCGTCGAACCTCAGCCCCCGCCTCGGAGCCCGAACGTCGACTCGACGGCTGCGCGATAGTGCCGGCTCAGCCGGAGCTTCGCGCCGTTGCGCAGGATGACGATCGCGTCGCCCGAGAACCACGGCTGGATCTCCGCGATGCGGTCGATGTTGACGATCACGGTGCGATGCACGCGGACGAAGCGCGCCGGATCGAGCTGTTGCTCGGCGTCGCTCAGCTTCATTCGGAGCCGGTGGTCCTGGGTACCGACGTGGAGCGTGACGTAGTTCCCGGCCGACTCGACGTAATCCACGTCCGCGAGCGCCACGAACACGCCGTGCCCGCGCCGGGTGACCAGGATCCGTTCGGGGAGCTGCCGCCCGTTAGGCACGCGCACGCCACGCGTCGCGGCGAGCGGGGCGTCCGACCCGCCGCCGGCGCTCACCGAGGC
>DASURJ010000598.1:0-6165 GCA_036280115.1 Gemmatimonadaceae bacterium | reverse complement strand
TTGGTGCACGCGACGCCCGCGTGCAGAAAAACGCGGGGGCCCGGTGACTACGCCGAACGATGAGTCGCTCAACGAGGTCGATCGAAACAGGAGCGTCTACCTGGACGACGCCGACGCCGTCGAGAAGACCACGTACGCCGGCAATGCCCACGGCGCTGATGTGGGCGGCAACACGGATCCGGGGCCAGAAGTGACCGCCCCGGTCAACCGCCCTGATGGGCTCGGCGCGCTCGGGTGGGTGACGCTCGTGCTCGCGTTGCTCGCCCTCGCGGTCTACGCCACCGGCCTCTTCCAGCGCGCGGGCTAGAGTTTCGGCAGCGTGACGCCGATCTGCCCCTGGTACTTCCCCTGTTTGTCGCGGTAAGACACCTCCGGCGGCTCCGAGCCCTTGAAGAAGAGTACCTGCGCGATCCCTTCGTTCGCGTAGATCTTCGCCGGGAGCGGCGTCGTGTTCGAGATCTCGAGCGTCACGTAGCCCTCCCACTCGGGCTCGAACGGCGTGACGTTGGTGATGATGCCGCAACGCGCGTACGTCGATTTTCCGACCGTGACCGTCACGACGTCACGCGGGATCCGGAAATACTCGACCGACCGCGCGAGGGCGAACGAGTTCGGCGGGACGATGCATACGTCTCCCTCGAATTCCACGAACGACTTCGGATCGAAGTTCTTGGGATCCACGATGGAGTTCAGCACGTTCGTGAAGATCCGGAACTCGCGCGCGACGCGCATGTCGTACCCGTACGAGCTGACGCCGTAGGAGATCACCCCCGAGCGCACTTGCCGCCCCTCGAACGGCTCGATCATGCGGTGCTCGAGGGCCATGCGGGTAATCCAACGATCCGATTGGATAGTCATGCCGTGTGGGAACCAGAAACCGGGAACGGGGAACCGGAAAGCGAGCGGCGGCGGCGCGCAGCGCGCGGGCGAAGGCGGACGACAGCGGCGCGGAAGATAATTGCGCTCGGGCCGCCACGCATCCGTTGCTGGTTCCCGGTTCCCGCGCGCGTGCGGAGGATGCACGCCGAACGTGCATCCTCCGCACGCGCGTTGACAGTGCATCCGAGCGCGCGATACCTTACGTCTACGCGCAAGTGAATTATTTCACGAAGTCGGGAGCGTGATGGATCGCACCTATCTGCCGATACTGCTGCTGATGGGCTTCGTGGTCGCCAACGCGATTCTCATCATGGGCTTGTCCCACCTGGTCATCCGCCGGCGCGTCACGCCGGAAAAGGATACGCCGTACGAGTCCGGGATGCCCCCCCTCGGCGACGCCAGAGAGCGGTTCTCGGTGAAGTTCTACATGGTCGCGATGTTGTTCATCATCTTCGACATCGAGACCGTGTTCATGATCCCCTGGGGCGTCTTCTACCGGCAGCTCTCCTGTGCCGTGCCCCTGGTGAATGGCGTATGCCCGGCCGGTAACGTCTCGTTCTTCGGCCTCGGCGAGATGCTCGTGTTCATCGTCATTCTGGTCATCGGCTTCGTGTATGTCTGGAAGAAGGGAGCCCTCCAGTGGAACTGACGAACCGCCCGGAGCATCGGGTCGTCGAGTACGATCCGCAGTCGCAGGAAGGTTGGGTCACCACGCGTCTCGATTTCCTCGTTAACTGGGGACGCGCCAATTCGCTGTGGCCCATGCCGTTCGGCACCGCCTGCTGTGCCATCGAGTTCATGGCCACCGCCGCCAGTCGATTCGATCTCGCACGGTTCGGCATGGAGCGGATGAGCTTCTCGCCGCGCCAGGCGGATGTGCTGATCTGCGCCGGTCGCGTGCCGTTCAAGCTCGCGCCGGTCATCCGGCGCATCTGGCAGCAGATGGTCCAACCGAAGTGGTGCATCTCGATGGGCGCGTGCGCGTCGAGCGGCGGCATGTTCGACAACTACGCGGTCGTGCAGGGCATCGACACGATCATCCCGGTCGACGTCTACGTGCCGGGATGCCCGCCGCGTCCCGAAGGGCTGATGTACGGAATCATGATGTTGCAGGAGAAGGTGAAGCGCGAACGCATGACCGACGCCGCGTTGCGCAACGAGATGGAGCCCGATCCGAAGAGCCAGCTCTACATCCCCCCGCCGACCATCAACGAATTGTCCGAACCGTTCGGCAACTCCGTGCACCAGACGCGCTCGGGACTGTGACCGCTCCGTTCGAGATCCTGTACCCGGGCAGCGGCGACGCCGCCGCGCCCGCACCAACCTCGCCGAAGCAGGTCCCGCATCGCGGCGGCGAGCCGAATCCCTCGGCCGCCGCGCTCGCGCGACAGTTCGGCGCGGCGATCCGCCGGGTGGACGTCGTCTGGGGCGAGACGACGGTAATCGTCGCGCCCGAAACGGTGCTCGACATCATTCGCTGGCTGCACGACGAGCCGGCCGAGGCGTACGACTACCTCTCGGATGTGACTGCCGTCGAGTACCGCGACCTCGAGCTCCCGGTCGAGGTGGTCTGGCACCTTCGGTCGCTGCGGCACAGGCGCTTTCTGCGCCTCAAGGTCCAGCTGACGAAGAACCGCCCGCTCGAGGTGCCGAGCGTGTGGTCGATCTACAAGAGCGCCGACTGGCTCGAGCGCGAGTGCTTCGACATGTTCGGCATCAAGTTCGTCGGACACCCTGATCTGCGCCGCATCCTCATGTGGGAGCATTACCGCGAGGGCTTCCCACTCCGAAAGGACTTCCCGCTACGAGGCCGGTTCAGCCGCGCCGAACAGTTGCGCCAGGCGCTCGCCGCCAACCCCGAGGCGCGCTACTCGATGGAAGAGCTCTCGATCGCCGACGCGTTCGAGGATCTCCCGACCGAGATGCGCCAGCGTCTCAGGGGCGGGGAGCGGACAGGAGAATAGCAGTGGCCACACAGAAACGAACCGTCGACGTCGCCGTGTCGACCACCGGCGTCGACGCGCAGGGACGGCCGCAGCGCATACCGCTCGTCACGTCGAACGACGGCTCGCCCGTCGCGGTGGAAGCACCGCCGATGGTGGAGCCGGATCTCGCCGGCGAGCACATGCTCATCAACATCGGACCGCAGCATCCGGCGACGCACGGCGTGCTGCGTCTCGTGCTCGAGCTGGATGGCGAGACGGTCGTGCGGTGCATCCCTCACATCGGGTACCTGCACTGCGGATTCGAGAAGATCGGGGAGTACCGGCAGTACAACCAGATCATCCCCTGGACCGACCGGGAGGATTACCTCAACTCGATCGGTAACAACTGCGCGTTCGCGTTAGGCGCGGAGCGGCTGTTCGGGATCGACATCACGGAGCGGTGCAAGGTCCTGCGCGTGATCGCGATGGAGCTCTCGCGCATCATCTCGCACCTCGTGTGGCTCGGCACGACGTGCATCGACATCGGCGCCTATACGCCGTTCCTGTGGTCGTTCCACCGGCGCGAGCAGGTCTACGACCTCCTCGAAGCCTGGGTGGGCGCTCGGCTCACCACGTCGGGGACGCGCGTCGGCGGGATGGCAGCCGATATTCCCGACGGATGGCTGGACGGGCTCAGGAGCTTCATCCGCTCGTTCCCGTCGACGATCGATGAGGTCGACCGGCTGCTCACGAAGAACGCGATCTGGGTCGGCCGCACGGTCGGACTCGGGGTCATGTCGCCGGACGAGGCGATCAACTACGGCCTCTCGGGCCCCATGCTCCGCGCGTCGGGCGTCGCGTACGACGTGCGCAAGGACTTCCCGTACCTCGACTACGAGACCTACGACTTCGACGTCCCCGTGGGCACGCACGGCGACGTGTACGATCGCTACCTCGTGCGCATGGAGGAGCTTCGCCAGTCGGTGCGCATCCTCGACCAGGCAGCGAATCGCTTGCCCGACGGCCCCGTGAACGTCGACGACCCACGTCTCATTCTCCCGCCGAAATCGAAGGCGACGAGCGAGATGGAGTCGATGATCCACCATTTCAAGCTCGTCATGGAAGGCCCGCGTCCTCCCATCGGCGAGTGCTATCTGGCCATCGAAAGCCCGAAAGGAGAGAAGGGGTATTACATGGTGTCGGACGGCACGTCGAAGCCGGTGCGGTGGCGCATCCGCCCGCCGTCATTCGTGAACCTGTCCGCGATCCCGAAGATGGTGGAAGGCCACCTGCTGTCCGACGTGATCGCCATCAACGCGAGCATCGACATCGTCATGGGGGAGATCGACCGCTGATGGCCACGTCCAAGGAGATGGGTGGCATCCACGCCGAGCCGCACGGCGCCGCGGGTCACGGGCACGGCGAGCCGCACGAGCCCGTGTTCGTCGGCGAGCGGCGTCGTCAGCTCGATGAGCTGCTCACACGGTACCCGACGAAGATGGCGGCGCTGCTTCCGGCACTCTGGATGGTGCAGGAGGACCGCGGGTGGATCAGCGAAGCGGCCATGGCGGAAGTCGCCGAGGTGCTGTCGCTCACGCCGGCGTACGTGAAGGGGGTGGTGACGTTCTATACCATGTACCACCAGCATCCGGTCGGGAAGCACTTCATCCAGGTGTGTACGACGTCGCCGTGCAACGTGTGCGGCGCCGAGGACGTGGTGAAAGCGTTCCTCGCGCACACGAAGTGCGGAGAGCTCGGCGTCACGTCCGAGGACGGCCGGTTCACCGTGATCGAAGTCGAATGTCTCGGCGCGTGCGGCTTCGCGACGCCGGTGATGATCAACTCCGAGTTCCTCGAGTCCGTGACGCCCGAGAAGGTGCCCGAGATCCTCGCCAAGCTGACCTAGCCACGCCGAATTCGCCGAACCATGGGCTACCCGCACCCCCCGCACCCGCGGGAGACGCTCGTCCTCTCGAAGTACTTCGGGGACCGCGACGCCATCTCGCTCGACGGCTGGCGCAAGCGCGGCGGTTACGTCGCGCTCGAGAAGGCGTTAGGCATGACCCCGGCCGACATCGTGAACATCGTGAAGGACTCGGGCCTTCGCGGTCGCGGCGGCGCGGGGTTCCCGACGGGACTCAAGTGGTCGTTCATGAAGCCCGGTGATGGCAAGCCGCATTACCTGTGCTGCAACGCGGACGAGTCGGAGCCCGGCACGTTCAAGGACCGCGAGATCATGCGCTGGACGCCGCACGCCCTCATCGAGGGGTGCGCCATCGGCGCGTACGCGATCGGGGCCGAGATTGCGTACATCTACATTCGCGGCGAGTTCACCGAGCCGCTCGAGCGCATGGAGGCCGCGGTTCGCGAGGCGCGCGCGGCCGGGATCATCGGCCCCAACGCGATGGGCACCGGCAAGCGCATTGACGTCTGGGTGCACAAGGGCGCGGGCGCGTACATCTGCGGCGAGGAGACCGCCCTCATGAACTCCATCGAGGGCCGGCGCGGCAACCCGCGCATCAAACCGCCGTTTCCGGCCGTGGCCGGCGTCTTCGGCCAGCCGACGACCATCAACAACGTCGAGACGCTCGCGGCCGTCCCGCACATCCTGAACAACGGCGCCGAGTGGTACAAGAAGATGGCGCGCCCCGACAACCCGAAGAGCACGGGCACCAAGCTCTGGTCGGTCTGTGGCAACATCGCACGGCCGGGCAACTACGAGGTCGTCATGGGCTTCCCGTTCAAGGACTTCCTGTACGACGTCTGCGGTGGCCCGCCGCCCGGACGGAAGTTCAAGGCGGTCATCCCCGGCGGCTCCTCGGTGCCGATCATGACCATGGCCGAAGCCGAGGCCGCCGTCATGGACTACGAGGGCCTGGTCGCGAACGGTTCGATGCTCGGGTCCGCCGGCTGCATCGTGATCGACGACGCGCAGTGCATGGTCAAGCAGATCGCGCGCCTGGCCCGGTTCTACGCGCACGAGAGTTGTGCCCAGTGCACGCAGTGCCGCGAGGGAACGGCCTGGACGACGAAGATCATGGAGCGCATCGAGGCGGGCGAGGGCACCATGGCCGATCTCGACACGCTGCTCGACATCGGCGAGAACATGACGGGGAAGACGATCTGCGTCCTGAGCGACTCGTGCGCGGTCCCGGTAGCGTCGGGCATCCAGAAATGGCGCGACGAGTTCGAGGCACACATCACCGGCAAACGGTGTCCGTTCCGCGCGGCGGCCGCGGCGTAGCCCCGGCGAGGCGCGGCGAGCGCGTCGCGGCGGTCGCCTAACGACGATGACATGGCTGACGTAAAGACGATCAATCTGACGGTCGAGGGCAGACCGGTGTCGGTCGCCGAGGGGACA
>DASURJ010000597.1:0-4172 GCA_036280115.1 Gemmatimonadaceae bacterium | reverse complement strand
CCACCGATGTCGAGGTAGATGCGCCCGGCCGCGTACGCCGACTGCTCGAGCGTCGAGAAGATGGCCCGTCCCGCGAACCACAGCGAGGGGCTCAGCGCGCCAACGACACCGAAGACGTCCGGGTCGCGCAGGAATGCGTAGAGCGACACGAGCCCGCCCATCGAGGACCCGACGATACCGGTCCCCTGGCGGTCGGGCCGCGTGTGAAATCGCGCGTCGATGAGCGGCTTCACCGTGCCGATCACCCAATCGAGATACCGGTCCGCCTTTCCGCCCCCGGCCTTCGCATCGACGTACGGCGAGTACTCGTTGATCCGGTCCACGCCCATGTTCGGAATGCCGACGACGATCGCCTCGACGGAGCGCTTGCCTGCCCGGTCCATCGCCCGGTCCACACGCCACGGCTCGGCGTAACTCAGTCGCGGATCGAAGAGGTTCTGGCCATCGTGCATGTAGATGACCGGATACCGGCGATCCGAACGGTCATGCGCCGGCGGCACCCAGACGTAGAGGTCACGCTGGTTCCCGAGCTCGCGGGACTCGACGCCCGGGATCGTCACAATCGACCCGCGGGGACGACGTACACGAAGCCGCGGCCAGAGCGCGCTCCGCCGCGGTGTCACGTCGTCACGATCGCCGTCGCGATCGCCTCGTCAGGAAGATTCCGGGGAATGCTTCACCGCCTGTGTCCGTCCGCCTTGTCCATCGGTCGCGAGCTCGACGGCGGAATCTACACGGACACCGCACGGAGGAGATGCGGGCGGAATTCCGCGCGGGGAGGCGCCCGTCGGGAGGGGCTTCCGCGCTCCGCACCGCACCTCCCCGTGGTAGTGCGTGCGTCGGGGGAAGGTGACGCGCCCCCGGAAAAGCACGGAGTGTTCCCGCCTCACCGAACGAGCCGGAATTGCGTTAGGCGCGCGAATCCCGCCTCAACTCGCCCCTTGACGCTCGAATCCCGCTGACCCGAGTCGACAGGCGTGGGTACGGTGCAACAGACGCAGCCATTTCCCTTGCCCGAACCGCCCGCGAAGGCTGAGAGCGGCCTAATCATGAGACCCGGCACCGACAGTGGCGGTGCGGCGGCCCGGCGTTACGTTTGCGGGCACCGGTCCGACACCCGTCGCCAACCGGAGCTCGGCGTTCCAGCCTCCGCAGATGGACACGGCTGCTGACTGTCCCCTCGCCCTGACAATCGCGGCGCAACTCCGTGAGCAGCGCGACGCCCTCACGGGTCGCTGGCTGCTTCGAATCGCCGATCGCGTCTCCCTGACGCCGAACCGGATCTTCCCGACGGACGATCTCATCGATCATGTCCCGTTACTGATCCTCGGCATCGCGGGGTTCATCGAGGACCCGGCGAACCCGGTGCTCGCGGAAACGCCGGTCATGGCAAAGGCCATGGAGCTGGGCGCGCTCCGCCACGCCCAGGGGTTCGACGAGCACCAGCTCCTGAAGGAGTACGAGATCCTCGGCGGCATCCTCTTTCAGTTCCTCGCCGAAGCCGCCGAAGCGGCGGACGCAGAATGCTCGCGAGCCGAGCTGGTCACCTGTGCACACCGGCTCTTTCAGGCGATCGCCGTGATTCAGCAGGCGACGACCACCCAGTTCCTCATGCTCGCGCGCGCGCAGGTTGCCGAGCGCGAGGAGCGCCTCCGCACGTTCAACCGCGCGCTCACCCACGAGCTTCGCAACCGGATCGGCGCCGTGCTCGGGGCGTCGCAGATCATGGAGATGCCCGGTATCGACGCCGACGAGCGGCAGCGGTTGAACGGCGTCATCCTCCGCAACGTCGAGAGCATGCGGGTGGTGCTCGACAACCTGCTGGTGCTCACGGGCATGCAGCTCGACGCGCGGCACCAGCGACACGTCCGCTTGCCGGAGGCGGCACAGGAGTCGGCGCGTCAGGTTCGCGCGGCGGCGCGCGCGCGATCGGTGTCGGTGCGCATCGACCCCGGGCTCCCGCCGGTGGAGGTCAGTGCGGCGGCCGTGGAGCTCTGCCTAACGAACCTGCTCGCGAACGCGATCAAGTATTCCGACCGGCGCCTCGACGACCGATGGGTCGAGGTCCGGGCGTATGTCGCCCGGGCCGACGAGGAGAACGCCACCCATGAGGTGATCGTGCAGGTCGTGGACAACGGGATCGGCGTGCCGCCCGAGGCCCGCGAACGCCTCTTTCAGCGCTTTTTCCGCGCGCACGAGCGCGCGATGCCCGACGTGGAGGGGACCGGTCTGGGGCTCAGCATCGTCCGCGACACCGTCGCCGCGCTCGGCGGACACGCGTGGGCGGAGTTTCCCGAGAAAGGCTCGGTGTTCGCGTTCTCGCTTCCCTGTCGCCGCGAGTCGGACGTGGCGGCGGTGTTAGGCTAGGAAACGCCGCCAATCCAGGCCGGGCACGGGCGCAGCGGGCGATGAGCAAGCGCTGGCATCCCGGTACCGTGTGTCATTCCGAGCGCAGCGAGGCATCGCAATTGTCCCGGCCGAGCCTTTCCACGGGGATGATTGCGATTCCTCGACCGCGGCGCTTCGCGCCTCCGCTCGGAATGAGACTCACGGGTTCGGCGTGCGGATGCGCCCAGCCTCCACCGGCTCACGCTTGCCGCGACCGGACGCCCACTCGGCTGCCGGCGGCGCGCCCTCACCGAGCTGACCACGTCTCGCCTCGCCGAGCGCTGCCGGCCCAGGGTCATCGCGGTGTGAACGAACGACGAGCCACAATAACCACAGGGCGAGCGGCGGGCCGATGACCCACGCCATGGCCGTGCCGACCGACGTCGTGGCAGTGACGGTTCGTACCCCCGCTTCGATCACCGTGAAATGCAGGGTGCTGTTCGTAAAGCCGGCCGAGATCTCGCCTTTCCCCTCCGGAAGCTGCGTGACGCGCCACGCGGTCTGCAGGATCGGACCGAGCGACACGGCTGCGAGCCCAGCCCAGTACGCGGCCCAGCTCGCAAGCAGTTGGCCCGGCCGCCATCGACGTATCGACCACTCCATCGCCCACCTCCTCACTGACCAGCGCCGTCGGTCACGACCACCGAATTTCGCGGTCCGTCGCATCCTCCTCCAGGAACGCCAGGAGCGACTCACCTTCGGCGTCGAGCAGGGCTCGCGTGCGCTTCGCGATGACGCCGAACGGCTCGATGACCAGTACCGCCGTCTTTCGCTTTCGTTCCGACTTCCACGTCCCAGCCACGATCCCATCGACGAGGATTGTCGCGCGGACCTGTAGATTCTTCGTCGTGACGCGTGGCCTGTGCTCGGCGGCGATGATGCGGGAGCGGTCGTCGTGGGAGAGCACGAGGTTGTCGAAGTCCGGGACGAAGCGCACGGGCGCCGCCGAGTCCGGGTCGGGCCGCGGCGCATTCGGAAGGTCGAAGAGCTCGCGCTTCCGCTCGTCTCGGAACGTGACGAGTGATGGACGCAGTGACTCGAACACGTCGCGCAACGGAGCCAGCCCCGACCACGCCTGCGCATCGGCCACCGTGGCTGGACCGAAGGCGGCGAGGTATCGCAGCACGAGCGCCTCGGCCGTCCTGGCCGCCGTGGATACCTGTCTGGAGAGCCACGCGTCGGCCAGCGCGAAGCTCGCGGCTGCCGGGAACGACCAGGTCGCGTCCGTGGGCACCTGGACGAGCGGGAGGTGCATGCGGATCGCGTACGCCATGGCGCGCTCGTCGCCCTGTGGGAACTTTGCCTCGAGGTGTTTTCGCAACGCGTCGAACGTCGCCGGGGCCTTGCCGAAAAACTTCCGGGCTTCGCCCTCGAGCTTCTTCAGGTCGAGCGTGACGGCCCGATCGCGCAGGATGCCCTGCATCCCCCGAGTCAGCATCGGCTGCAGCGCGCCGCGCAGCGTGACGTAGTCGGCGGCCGTCATGAGGTGGAGGGTGCCTCGGAGTGACGTGACGCGCACGACGCGGCGGTCGCTGAGCGCGTCCGCGAGATCGGTCCGCCGGAATCCGTCGACCCGCGTCCAGAGTCCCACGAACGGCGGTCGGGCGAGCTGTGCCTGCAGCGCAACGAGGCGCGCGATGGCGTCGAGCGCGGTGGTCTCTTCACGCGCGAGCAACATCTGGCGCGCGAGGAGCGCGCGGTTGAGGGCGCGGTTGGAGATCGTCGTCATCTAATCGGGGTCAGGTTCGAATATCATCATTCCCACGCCCCCGGGGGCGTGGGAA
>DASURJ010000596.1:0-6914 GCA_036280115.1 Gemmatimonadaceae bacterium | reverse complement strand
CGGCAGTCGCCGCTCACCTACGCGGGCCGTGTGAGGACGCCGACGCTGTTCATCCACGGCGAGGTGGATCAGCGCGTGCCGTACTCCGAGGCGGAGCAGATGTACGTCGCGCTCAAGAAGCTCGGTGTGCCGGCGGAGATGATCGTCTACGCCGGGATGGCGCACGGCATCACGGGCTCCTGGAATCAGGTGCACCGGATGCTGAACGAGCGGAAGTGGCTGGACCGCTACCTCAGACCCAATTCGCCTTAGCCTCTGATCTTCGCCAGCGCGTTGCGAATCAGGTCAGTGGCGCTCTGGGCGCGGCCGTTCGCGTCGATCGCCGCGCGCACCGCCTTCTCCGCCTCGGCGAGCGTGTAGCCTAACGACACGAGAGCGCGAATCGCGTCCTCGGCCCCCGCGCCCTCGGGTCGCGGCCCGCTGACCGGCTCGCCACCCAGGCCATCCAGCTTGTCGGCGAGATCGAGCACGAGCTGCTCCGCCTTCTTTCTCCCCACTCGCGGGACGCTTTGCAGCGTCGCGATGTCCTTCTCGCGAATCGCACGCACGAGCCGCTCGGCCGACAACGCCGACAGCATGCCGAGCGCGAGCGCCGGTCCGACGCCCTTGGCGTCGAGCACACGGCGGAACACGGCGCGCTCGAACGGCGTCGTGAACCCGAAGAGCTGCCATCCGTCCTCGCGCACCACGAGATGCGTGTGCAACGTCGCCGTGTCGCCCACCTTGGGCAGCGACTCGTACGCGCTGAGCGGAATCGCGACCTCGTACCCCACGCCGCCCTGCGTCATGATCTCGACGTGATCGAGCTCCCGAGTCACGAGGCGCCCGGCGAGCTGCGAGATCATCGCCGACCCCCGACGACCGGTGGCTTCGGCGCGATGACCGGGCCCGGAATCGACGGCGACCCGCCGATGCGCGGCACGCGAGCCGTCATGAGATAGGTCAACGCGGCGGCCACGCCGTCCGCCGCGTCCGACGGAGACGGCACCGCTTTCAATCGCAGCAGTCGTGTGAGCATGAATTGCACTTGTTCCTTCGTCGCGCCGCCCGACCCCACCACGGCCTTCTTGATCTCCGCGGGCGGGTATTCGTGCACCTCGATCCCGGCTTGTGCCCCCGCGAGCAGCACCACGCCTCGCGCGTGACCGAGCACCACGGTGGTTCGTACGTTCTTGGCGTAGAACACGTCCTCGACCACGAGGGCGTGCGGGCGATGGCGGGCGATGAGCTCGGTCACGCCCTCGTGGATCTCGCGCAGCCGATCGGACAGCGAGTCGCGTGGTCGGGTGCGAATGACCCCGCATTCGATGAGGACGGGCGGACGCACGCCGTCGCCGTTGACGACCCCGTAGCCCGTCGTCGCCGTTCCCGGATCGACCCCGAGAACGATCACGGACGCATCACGCCTTCGCCATCTCCGACACGTCCATGTCGAAGTTCGCGTCCACCTTCTGGACGTCGTCGAGCTCCTCGATGGACTCGAGCAGCTTGATGAGCGACTCCGCGTCCTTGCCCTCGACGCGAATGGTGTTCTTGGGGATCCAGGTGATCTCTGCGCTCGTGGACACCATCCCTGCCGCGTCGAGCGCGCTCTTCACGACATGGAGGTCGGTCACGGCCGTCGTGACCACGAACTGGTCGTCCTCACGCTTCACGTCCTCCGCGCCCGCCTCGAGCGCGGCCTCGATGAGCGCGTCCTCGTCGATGCTCGCGGTGTCGAGATAGATCTGACCACGGCGGTCGAACATCCAGGACACCGAGTTGGCGGCACCGAGGTTGCCCCCGCCGCGCGAGAGCTTGTGCCGGATCTCCGCCACGGTGCGGTTCGGGTTGTCCGTGACCGTCTGAATCATGAGTGCCACGCCACCGGGGCCGTACCCCTCGTACAGGATCTCCTGGTACTCGACGCCCTCGAGCTCACCCGTGCCCTTCTTGATGGCGCGCTCGATGTTGTCCTTGGGCATCGAGTTGCTCTTCGCCGTCTCGATGGCCGTGCGGAGGCGCGGGTTTCCGTCAGGGTCCCCGCCGCCTTGCTTGGCGGCCATGGTGATCTCACGAATGAGCTTCGTGAACAGGGCGCCGCGCTTCGCGTCCGCGGCCGCCTTGTAGTGCTTGATCTGCTTCCATTTACTGTGGCCAGCCATAAGCAGCTCGAAGGTGCGGAGTACTGAGATTGGGCGGACCGGAAATATACCACACGGAGGCGAGCGATCCGCCATCAGCGGCGACTCTCGCGAGCCCGCGCCGTCGCAGGTCTATTGCCGACTTCGGACGCGCATCGCCTCGCCCGGCCACTGACCCGACAGGAATCGCTGCAGCGCGAGAAGCACCCGGTCCGCCCGCTCGAGGTGGGTCATGTGCCCCGCGCCGGCCAGCATGATGAGGCGAGCCTCTGGAATCAGCTCGGCCCACCGCCGGCCGCCGTCAGGGGACGCGGCGAGGTCGCGATCGCCCTGGATCACGAGCGTGGGTGCCCGGATCGCCGCGGCTTTGCGCGAGTAATCCCAGCGACGGCCCAGCGACCGGTTGATCTGTTCGTTGTGCCAGAGCAGGCGCGCGGGCGTTTCGTTCTCGTGGACGCAGAACTCGGTCGTTATGCGCGCGGCATCCGCCGGGTCACCCACATAGAGCGGCCCGAACGCCTCGTACCACCGGCGGCACTCGGCGGCGAAGTCGTTCGTGTCTGCCCCGGCGCGCGACTGCGCGAAGCGTGCGGACGCGGAGGCCGATCGTGCCCTTCGCTCCGCTGGCGCATAACGCGAGGCCGTCTCGTGATCCGGCGGCATGGGCCCCATGAGCACGAGCCGCGACACTCGCTGCGGGTGGTCCGCCGCGTAGATCGCCGAGACGAGGCCAAGGTACGAGAAGCCGACGAGCGCCGCGCGGCCGATCGCGAGCGCGGACCGAACCGCCTCGAGATCGCGGACCTCGGCCTCGATCGAGAGGCGCTTGTTCTCGCCAACCCAATCAGAGCGGCCGCGTCCCCGCGGGTCGTAGTACACGACCGTGAATCGCTCTCCGAGGAGCGCGAGATGGGGCGCGAGCATGACACCGCCAGGGACCAGCACCGTATCGCGCGAGTCTCCGTGGATCTCGAAGTAGAGGCGGGTTCGCCCCTCGACGGTGACGAAGCCTGTCGAGTCGGGCGCGGGGCGCTGGCCGCGAGCCGGCGTGCTGTCGATCGCGACGGCGGCCAGGCCGCCGAAGACGGACGCGATGCATCGCGCCCACAGGCGAATCGCGCGCGCCCCGTGACATGCTCTGGATGACTGCATGGGTAGCCTCCCGCGTACGCCCGACGGCAACCGGATCAGCGGTCGGGCTCCAACATGTCTTCGAACCGCATCCACTGCTTGTAGAAATAGAGGTCGACGTACCCGCGCGCGCCGTTGCGGTTCTTGAGGACGATGAGCTCCGTCGCGCCGTCCACGTCCGGTGCGCTGTCGTACATCTCATGACGATAGAGCCCGAGCACGACATCCGCGAACTGTTTCACGGCGCCGAGCGCTCCGAAGTCGTCGAGCTGCGGGCGCGGGTCCTTTCGGTCGCGCTCGAGCCGCGGGAGATGGCTCGTGGCGAGGACACAGAGGCGACGGCTCACGGCAAGCCGCTTCAGCGCGCGTGCCGCGACCGCCATGTCTTCCTCGAGGAGGCGCTCCCCGCGCGCGAGCGCCTGCAGCGGGTCGATGATGAGCAGGTCCGGGCCCGCGTAGCGTCGTGGGCTCTCCTCGATCGTCACGAGCTCGTCGGCTTCGATCGAGGCCAGCCCGGGCAGCCGCTGCTCCACGTTCGCGCGCACGGCCACGAGCTTCGCGCGCTCCTCCTCGTCCAGGGTCCCGCGACGCAGATCGTCGAGCCGGACCCGCGCTTCGATGGCGAATGCGCGCTCCGCGATGCGCGCGGGATCCATCTCGCCCGACCGGAACGTCACGCGCGTCCCGGACTGCGCGGCACGCAGGGCCATGGCCAGGGAGAGCGCCGATTTGCCGCTTCCGACGTCTCCGCCGACGACGACGAGGTCCCCACGCCGTAGCCCGCCGCCGAGCGCGTTGTCGATGCTCGGAAATCCGGTGGTGATCGTGTCGCGCGCCGCGGCGTCCCAGATGGTGCCCCCGTCGCGGCGATCGCCCCGATCCGCGTCGTCGCCGCTCATGGTGGTGTGGTCACGAGACGAAGGACGTCCTGGAGCTCCGCGAGGGCGCCAGCGTCGAGCTGCGAGCTCGTGAGGTCGATGACGGCGCGGAGTGCGGGCTCGAGCATTTCGCGATCGACCTCGGTGGTGGCGTCGACGAGCCTCGCGAACGTCTGCCGGAGCACGGCGGGCAACGCGAGGGAGGCGAGCCAGGCCCGCGCCCCATTCGCCCGTGTGGCACGCACAGCCTGTGGAAGCGGCTGAGGCGGCAGCGCGCCCACGACGAGTCGCGCCGCGAGCAGCGTCGCCAGCGCGACCTCGCGCTCGCCGCCGAGCGCAGCGCGGCCCGCGAGCGCGGCGAGCGCCCGAAAGCGGAAGCGTGGCGTGGCGAGGGCATACGGCGGGAGCGGCGGCAGCACGCGACGAATTTACCGGCCGGCTCGACCGCGGCAACGAGCCCGCCGCACACGGCCCATTCGCTGTCGCCGGAGGCGACGCGACGGCTAGATTCCCGGCATGGCTCCGCCGGCGAAATCCGTGCTGTGGGTGGACGACGAGGCCGACCTCCTCGAGTCGCACCGCATCTTCCTCCGCGAGAAAGGCTACGAGGTGGAGACCGCGACCAACGCGGATGACGCGGTGGAGCTCCTCCGTCGCCGCCCGTTCGACCTCATGCTCCTCGACGAGCAGATGCCCGGCAAGCGCGGCCTCGAGACGTATCAGGAAGTCCGCGAGCTCGCGCCGAACCTCCCCGTCGTGATGGTCACGAAGAGCGAGGAGGACGCCACGCTTCGCGAGGCCCTCGGCAACAACATCCGCGACTACCTCGTCAAGCCGATCAACCCGCGGCAGGTTCTCACCGTCATCACGCGCATTCTCGAGGGACCGCGCATTCGCCAGCAGGCGATGGCCCGGCGATTCGTGGAGCGGTTCCGCGCGATCGAAGTGGAACGCGGCCGGGTGCTCGACTGGCGTGGGTGGGTGGATCGCTACGTCGAGCTGATGCAGTGGGACGTGGACCTCGCGGCGGCGAACGAGACGGGACTTTACGATTCGCTCCGCGGGCTCTATCCCGACATGCACCGCGAGTTCGCCGACTACATGCGCGAGGCGTACCCCGCGTGGCTGCGCGACCTCGAGGGTGACCGGCCTCCGCTCTCGATCGACATCGTCGGCGAGTTCCTGCTGCCCATGCTGCAGCGGGCGAAGTCAGCGGTGTTCGTCGTCGTCGACTGCCTCCGGCTCGATCAGTGGCTGATCATCGAGCCGCTGCTCGCTTCCATGTTCGACGTCGAGCGCACGCACTACTTCGCCGTGCTGCCCACGGCAACGCCGTACTCGAGGAACGCGCTGTTCAGCGGACTCTTCCCGGGCGAGATCGCCGCACGCTTTCCCGACTGGTGGGGCGAACGCGAGGACGAGACGCTGAACGCGCACGAGCGCGAGCTGCTCGAGGCCCACTTGCAGGAGCTCAATTCGCCGCGCCCGGTTCGCTACGCGAAGATCTCGACCGCGTCGGACTCGGATGAGCTCGAGCGTCACCTTCACGGTGCCATCGCACCCGAGGGCGTGAGCGCGTTCGTCTTCAACTTCGTCGACCTGCTCACGCACGGACGCAGCGAGTCCGCCATCCTGTACGAGGTGGCGCGCGATGAGATCGCGCTCCGCCAGCTCACGCTGCAATGGTTCCAGCGCTCGGCCCTCCTCGGCGTGCTGCGTGAAGCCGCGCGCCGCAAGGTGTCGGTGCTCATCACGAGCGACCACGGCTCGATTCACTGTCAGACCCCCGCGACCGTGTTCGCGAAGCGCGACGCGACGGCGAACCTGCGCTACAAGTTCGGCGAGGACCTTCGGGCGGAGAGGCCGGAGCAGGCGCTCCTCTTCCCGAACGAGGATCTCCTGCGGCTGCCGCGACGTGGCCTCGGCGCGAACACGCTACTCGCGGTCTCCGACGGGTTCTTCGTCTACCCGACCAAGCTGCGCGAGTACCAGAGCCGGTACCGCGGCTCATTCCTGCACGGGGGCGTCACGCCCGAGGAGTGCATCCTGCCCGTCGCGCTGCTGACGCCAAAATGAGCACGACGGAGTCACCGCCGAAGTCACACGCAGACGGGTCGTGATGTACCGCCGGCTGCTTGCCTTTCTGCGTCCGCATCGATGGCGAATGGCGGGCACGGTCGCGTGCAACATCGCCGCGGCGGTGCTCGATGTCTTCAGCTTCACGCTGCTGATTCCATTCCTCGATCGGCTGTTCGACCAACCGCCGCGCGGCACGCCGGTCTCGGCGCTTCACGAGCGCATCATCGGCTCGCTGCTCGACGACGCGAACCCGCAGGCCGCGCTGCGGAACATCATCATCGTCATCCTCGCCGCGGTGGCGCTCAAGAACGTCTTCGTGTGGGCGAGTGGCCAGTTCGGCGCGCAGCTTCAGGAGTACGTGACGCGCGACCTGCGCAACGCGCTCTACTCGCACCTCCAGCGCCTCCCGATCGGCTTCTTCGTCCGGATGAAGACCGGTGACATCCTCGCCCGCGTCCTGAACGACACGCAGCAAACGAAGCAGGTCATCACCCAGGCCGTCACGCAGTCCATCCAGAGCGCCGCCGTCGTGGTCACGACCGTCGCGGCGCTCCTGACGTTCTCGTGGCGCCTCACGCTGCTCGCGCTGGTCGTCGCACCGCTCCTCATCGGGCTCCTGCAGCCGCTCCTGCGGAAACTTCGCAAGGGCCACCGGCGACTCAGCAACCAGTACGGCGAGATGAACGCGGTTGTGCAGGAGTCC
>DASURJ010000595.1:0-4598 GCA_036280115.1 Gemmatimonadaceae bacterium | reverse complement strand
CCCGCCATGGCGATGATGCTCTTCGCCTTGTTACGAAAGAACCCCGTGCTCTTGATGATCTCCTCCACGTCCTCCTGTCGCGCGCGCGCGAGCGACTCGACCGTCGGGTACCGAGCGAACAACACCGGCGTCACCATGTTGACGCGCTTGTCCGTGCACTGCGCGCTCAGGATCGTCGCGACGGCGAGCTGGAACGGGGTCGCGAAATCGAGCTCGCAATGGGCGTCGGGATACAGGGCGAGGAGTCGCTCGTACAGCAGCGCCGGAGCCGGGGCACGGAGCGACGAGCGCCGCTTCGGCACCACGCGCCGGCTGCCATCGATCGACTTGCCCGCGCCCGATTTGTCCCTGACCGACTTCTCGACGCGCGGCTTGTTCACGACAGGCTTGCTGCCGAGCGGCGAGCGCGTGCCAGACTTGGGAGCAACCGGCTTTGCGGTCGCCCTCCCGGCGGCTGTGCGGCCCGAGGAACGTGGCTGACTGCGCGGCGACTTGGTCCCGCGTGCGGGACGGGGCGGCCGAGACTCGCGTCTGTCGTCAGGCATTACCGGGTCAGGTGAACGGGGCGGGGACGATGCGCGAACGCGAGGACGTCATCCACGGGCCACGCGTTCAGCACATCGGCCGGTTCGAGCCAGGCCTTGCGGGCGACGTCCACACCCACCGCCGTGTTGTCGAGCCCGCGGGGGGAGTGCGCGTCCGGCCCGATCTCGACAACCGCACCGAGCCGCTTCGCCTGCTGGCATCGCTTCCAGTCGAGGTCGAGGCGGCGCGGGTCCGCATTGAGCTCGAGCGCCACCCCGCGCGCGGCGGCCTTCTCGATGACCGCGTCGATATCCACCGCGTACGGCTCGCGCGCCAGGAGGAGCCGACCCGTCGGGTGACCGAGGATCGTGAGACGCGGATCGTCGAGCGCGGTGAGGATGCGCGTGGTCATCTCGGCTTCCGTCATCCGGAAACGCGAGTGCACGGAGCCGATCACGAAATCGAAGCGATCCAACGTGGCGTCGTCGTAGTCGAGGTCGCCCGCCGGCAGGATGTCCGCCTCGATTCCCTTGAGGATTCGAAAGTCCGGGAGCGTCGCGTTGAGGGCATCGATCTCGTCGTGCTGCCGGGCGACCGCGTCCCGACTGAGCCCGCCCGCGAAGAACGCCGATTCGGAATGGTCGCTGATCCCGAGATAGCTCCAGCCCAGCCGGCGGGCAGCGTCGGCCATCTCGGCGATCGACGCGGTGCCGTCCGAATAGCTCGAGTGGCAGTGCAGGACCCCGCGAATGTCGGCGGGCGTGACGAGATGCGGCAACGCGTGCGCGGTCGCCGCCGCGATCTCACCGCGGGCCTCGCGGAGCTCGGGGGCGACGACGTCTGCGCCGATGAGCGCGTAGAGCGCGGCCTCGTCGGGAACAGGCACCGGGCGCAGCGTCGCATCGAGCACGCGGTTGCCGGCCAGCGTGAAGCCGCTCGCGCCTAACGCGGCCGTCGTCTCCGCGACGTGTCTGGCGCTCCCGGTCGCTCGCCAGAGCGCCACCGCGAACTCGTCGGGTGGAACGCAGAAGAGGTCGAGCAGGGTACCGTCGACGTACCGGATGGCGGCATGGCCTTCGGTCAGCTCGGCGTCGCGCACGCCCGGCACGCGGCCGAACGACGCGGCGACGACGGCCGGATCGCCCCGCACACTCGCCACGATGTCCACGTCGCGGACGACGTCGCAGCGCCGGCGGACGGACCCCGCGATCCCCGCCGCCACGACGTCCGGATGTCGCGTGACGGATGCGAGGAGACGGCCGGCCTCCGCCACGGCGCGCGGCAGCAGCACCTGCGCGCTCGTTCGACGCGCGAACGCGATGCTCCCGAGCAGCTTCTCCGCGGTCTTCTGTCCGAATCCCTTGACCCTCGCGAGGCGCCCGTCGCGCGCGGCAGCCTCGAGCTCGTCCATGGTCGAGATGCCAAGCTCCTCGAAGATCTGCTGGACCTTCGCGACGCTGAGTCCCGGGATACGCATGAGCTCGAGCACACCTTCGGGAACGTTGACGCGAAGCTGCTCGAGGTACCGCGACTCGCCGTTCTCGATCAAATCGGCGATAACGGACAGCGTCGCCGGGCCGATGCCCGGCACCGCGGCGAGCTCTCCAGACCGATGCAGGGGCGCGAGGTCGTCGGCGTCGAGCCCTAGGACCGCCTTCGCGGCAGTGCGATAGGCGCGTGCCTTGTACCGGTTGGCCGCGTGGAGATCGAGCAGGGCCGAGATCTCCGACAGCACGTGCGCGGCGGTGCGAGAGTCCATCCGAGAATAATACTGGCAGCCATCAGCCATCAGCTCGAACCGCCAGTGCGCTGCCGCAACGCGCAGGCACGCGGCCACGCACGCAGCCGGGGCTAGCGGCTCTCGACGCCCGCCACGGTCCTCAGGCGATCGATCAGCTCGTGGAGACAGTCCTCGGTGTGATCGAGCTCGGACGCTGCCTCCTCGATGTCCACCAGGCCGGCCCGCATCGAGGTCGCCAGTGCGTTCAGATGCCTGATGTTGTCGAGGACTTCGACCGTGAGGCGGCGCAAGGCGTGAAACCGGCGCTTCTGCGCGAGCGCACGACGGTAGCGCTGCACCAGATCCCGCTCCCCGAGCGTCTGCGCAGTGCCGATCACGACGTCTGCGCTCCGACCGGGAAGCACTCCCTGGTCGACGATCCCATCGTCCTCGGCCCACGCCTCGTCGGCGAACCAGAGGCGGCCAACGAACTCGATACCGTCATGCTCGATGCGGAGCGCGACGTTGTAGCGGTGACCATCGACGTCGATGGTCGCGATGTGAGGCATTTCGAACTTTTCGAGCGTGCTCACGGGGCGTCCCTTTGCGGTAAGGGGCTCGATTCAGTCAGGAACTCGCGGACGGCATCGAACAATGACTGTGGTTGCTCCACATAGGGCACATGTCCGCAGTCGTCGATCACCACGAGCCGAGCGCCGAGCGCGTCCGCCACGGCTTCCGAGGACGCGAGGGGGATGGGATCCTCGCGACCATGGATCACGATGGCTGGTAGATCGACCTGTCGAAGCTGTGGGACGAGGTCGAAATCGCCGAGGCTCCCCCAAACGCTCTGCTGCACTCGGCCGATCACGCGGAACGGCGTGAGGTCGCGGGCTCGCTCGGGGTCCGCGAAGTACCCGGCGACACTCAGCTCGAACGCCCGGTGACGGTAGGCTTCGGGGTCACGCTCTCGCAGGTCGGAGGCTGCGAGCTCCGAGCGTAATCGCTGGATCTGTTCGCTCTGTTGCCTTCGCGAAAACTCGGCCTCGAACTGTGCGCGATACTCCCGCGTGACGGGAGCCGGGTCGATCAGGATCAGGGCCGTCGGTGCGGTCGGCGACGAGTCCGAGCGAGCCGCTTCCGTGGCGTACAGCATGGCGAGGAGCCCGCCCCATGAGTACCCGATGAGCTCGGGCGCCCCGAGGTCGAGCTCGGCCGCCACCGCGGCGAGGTCCTCGACGTGTGTCTGCCAGGTGATTGGAGCCGGGTCATCCGTGCGCGACTTTCCCCCGCCACGCTGGTCGTAGAGGACAAGTTCGTACTCGTCGGCGAGGGCGAGCATCTGCGGCAGCAGGTACTGGTGGTCGGCTCCAGGGCCGCCATGGAGCACCAGCAGACGTCGCGCGCCGGCGGGGCCGTACGCGCACCAGTAGAGAGGAACGGGTGTCCGTGTCGTGTAGCCGGACTCGCGAGGGGGCGGGATTGGCGGCATGGCGTAAGGTATCCCACTGCCCCGCCATGAACGCGGCATTTTGCAGTTGGCGAACGTTCGCGTGCTGGCAGCCTCGGAGACACCCCACTAATGTCCACGGCGACCGGTTCCATTCCGGCCGAACATTCTGGAGGTCGACGATGCGGAAGACGATGATTGCGTTTGCCCTTGGTGCGATGATCGCGCCGGCGGCGGCTGTCGCGCAGGATGCGGACAAGAAGGCCGCGGGCGGTGGTGAGCTCGCGCCGGGGTGGCAGATGCGCGTGGACCCGCGAGCCGGCGGTGCCGCGCCCCCGAAGTTCGTGGTCATGGGGAACGGGCTCCATGCGACGTCGGGGTCGCGCGCCATTTACTGGCGACCGGGTGACGTCGGCTCGGGGAACTACAAGGTGGAAGCGACGCTCACGCTCATGAAGCGACCGGCGCACGCCGAGGCGTATGGTCTCGTGTTCGCGGGCAAGGACCTGACGACGGACAAGCAGAACTACGTGTACTTCACGCTCGGCGGGAACGGCACGTACCTGATCAAGCACCGGGCGGGCGACGCCGACTCGCTGATCCACACCATCGCGAACTGGACACCGAGCGACGCGATCGCGAAACCGGACGCGAGCGGGAAGAGCACCGACAAGCTCGAGGTGGTTGTCGGGTCGCAGGCCATTCGGTACCTGATCAACGGAAAAGAGGTGTACAGCATGGATCGCGCGAAAGCGGTCGGCCCGGGGTCGATGATGGCGTCGACGGACGGCATCGCGGGAATTCGCGTGAGCCATAACCTCGATGTGCACATCGCGGGATTCAGGGTGGTGAAGCAATAAGCAATCAGCAATAAGCAATCAGCCATCAGCTATCAGCTATCAG
>DASURJ010000594.1:0-3335 GCA_036280115.1 Gemmatimonadaceae bacterium | reverse complement strand
CCCGCTCTTCCTCGGCGGGTCGGGTAACCCGAACAACCCGCAGAACATCCAGGCGCACGGGTCGCACTTCGTGCCGTCGGCCGTGGGGGAGAACGCCCGCATCATCTCGTTCCTCACGAACGCCGTAGCGGGGAGCGTCGGCAACATTCCGGTCAGTGCCACCAGTAGCGGGCCGCTCTTCCGCTTCGAGGGCGGCGTGCCGGTGCGCACGCCGCTCTCGCCCGGACCGATCTTCGGCGAGCGCGCGGAGACGCTCGGCAAGGGACGCGTGTTCGTGGGGAGTAACCTGAGCCGGCTGCATTTCACGACCCTGCGCGGCGCCGACCTCGAGAACCTGCGCCTCTCGTTCACGCACTCGAACGTGGACTTCCCCGGCTGCGACGAGACCTTCGAGGGCGACTGTACGCGGATGGGGGTGCCGGGCTTCGAGAACGACGTCATCGACCTGACGCTCCACCTCGGGCTCGATGTGTCGGTCGCGTCGTTCTTCGTGACGTACGGGTTGTTCGAGCGAGTGGACGTCGGGTTGGTGCTCCCGGTCGTGAACACGACGCTGGACGGCCAGAGCACGGCGCAGATCGCGCCGTTCGGGCCGAGCGTGAGTCACTTCTTCGCCGGCACGCTGGAGGCGCCGGTGCTCTCCGCGTCGAGGGCCGTGCGCGGCTCGGCCACGGGCGTGGGCGACGTCGCCGTGCGAACGAAGGTGAATGTCAGGAGTGACGAGCGCTCGGGACTCGCGCTGCTCGCCGACGTGCGGTTCCCGACGGGGAGTGAGGAGGACCTGCTTGGCGCGGGTGAGCTTTCGGTGCGCGGGCTGGCGGTGTTCTCCGCGCGGCGCGGGGCGTTCACGCCGCACGCGAACCTGGGGTACCTCTATCGCGAGGGAGACGTGCTCAGCGACGCGGTGCTCGCGACGGTGGGGTTCGACCACCTCATGGCGTCGTGGGCGACACTCGCCGTGGACGTGGTGTCGGAGCTGCAGGCGGGGAGTCGCCGCGACCGGAACCCGGAGACGGTAGTGATCGAGGCGCCGTTTCAGCGCACGATCGAGCCGCTGACGATTCCCGACCGCCGCGATGACATCGTGATGGCGTCGCTCGGATTCAAGTTCACGACGGGGGCGGGGCTGACCGCCGTTGCGAACGGCGCGTGGCCGCTCAATCGCGGAGGGTTGCGCCCCGGGGTCATTGGGACGTTAGGGCTCGAGTACACGTTTTAATAGACCGAATCCGAGTTCGTGATAGCGGCGGCTGTCGTTCCGAGCGAGCGCCGAAGGCGCAGAGTCGAGGAAATGACACCGCGCCGAGGAGCGATCACCTAACGACTGGCGTGCGCCCGGATTACTGGGTGACCGCCGTGAGCCGCCACGTGCCCCCCTCGCGGCGGAATGTCGCGTGGAACGCGACCCGCTGCGTTTCCTGGCGCCGAGCACCAGCGGCGTTGTACTGGTACTGGCCGGTCACGCGCGCCTCGGCGACGTCGCCTTTCACGTCGAGGTCGGCGATCGACAGGTTGGCGCGCATGTCCTGCACGTCCCGGAAGAACCGCTCCCACGACTGGCGCTGCGCCGACGTGAGGCCCGGATACGCGCGCTGGAGCTCGGTGACGTCGCGAGACTCGAGTGCTCGCGCATAACGCGCGAGCACCTCGCCGATCTCGACGCGCGGGTTCGCCGGGGGCGTGATGGGCGCGGCGGGGGTGTCGCGCGGCGTTTCAACGCGTGGTGCTGCGGGCGGCGATGGCGCTGGAGCGCGGGCGGCCTGGCTGTCAGCGGCGCGACGGGCTGTGGCGACCCGGTGTGCGTCCATCCAGACAGCGGTGAGCGTCGTTAGCCGCTGCATCGCCTCGGACCATCGGCCGCGGTCGGCGAGGCTCCGCGCATCGGCGAAGATCGAGTCGCCGCGCGCGAGGTCTGCCTGAAGCGCACCAGCGCTGACCGCACGACGGCGGGCGTCCTGCGCGGATGCCGCCACCGACTGGAATATGCTGTCGAGGCGAACGCGCTCGGCCGCGGCTCGATCCGTTGCAGAGGGGGCGGCCGGCTGCCGTGGTGCGGACGGAGTGGGCGAACGGGTCGCGGTGGAGGTCCGTTCCGGGGCGTTCGCCGATCGAGGTTGCGGCGGCGGGACTGCCGGTGAGGCCGCTACCGTATCGCGCCTCGACTGCGGCGCTGCGGCAGCCGGTGTCACCAGAGGATCGGCTGGCTGGCCGGTGCCACCTGGCGGGTGCTCGGTGATCTGGGCGGCCGTATCCGCGACCGGTGGCCGAGGCGAGCCCGGTCGCTGCGCGAGCCAGACGAACATCGACGCCGCGGCCACCATGACGCTTGCCACCGCGAGCGCGACCGGGCGCGACACAGCGACACGTCGCGGCGGCCGGTGGGCGGCGGTCTGGCCCGTCGTCGCAACCGGCGAGAGCGCATCGATGAGGTCGCGAGCGGTTGGCCAGCGGTCTTCGGGGTTGCGGGCGAGCGCCTTCGCGACGGTCTCGTCGAGCTCCGGCGGAATGTCCGGGCGGAACGCGCTGACGCGCGGTGGGTCTTCGGCGAACCGCTTCGCGACGAGGACTTCTCCCCCCGGCCCGATGAATGGCGGCTCGCCGACGAGCATCTCGTGGAGGACGCAGCCCAGGCTGTAGATGTCCGCCCGGGCGTCGAGCCTGGCCGACCCGACCGCCTGCTCGGGGCTCATGTACGCCGGCGTACCGAGCGCGACGCCACTGTCGGTGATCGTCTCCCACATTTCGCCGCCGGCGGCGTGAACCGCGCGGGCGATGCCGAAGTCTGCCACGACGGCGTGCCCGTCCACGAAGAGGATGTTTCCGGGCTTGATGTCGCGGTGGACGACGCCGCGCCGGTGCGCCAGATCCAGCGCCCGCGCGATCTCGCAAGCTATTCTCGCAGCTTCATTTATGGGAAGTCGATGCTCCTGGCGCAGCCGATCGCGGAGGGACGCGCCCTCCACGAATGGCATGACGTAGTAGAGCGCGCCCTCGACCTCGCCGGAGTCGTGCACCGGCAGGATGTGGGGGTGCTGGAGCCGGGCGACGACGCGGATCTCGCGCAGAAATCGCTCGGCGCCGAGCAGGACGCCGAGCTCGGGGCGGAGGACTTTGACGGCGACGGCGCGGTCGTGGCGAACGTCGTGGGCGAGATAAACGTTTGCCATCCCTCCCCGACCGACCTCCCGCTGGATGACATAGCGGTCAGCGATCGCGTTCTGGAGGCGGTCGAGGAGGTTTGTCGTCACGGCGCTGCGTTCTTCGGTCGATCAAGCACTGCGAACACTAACTATAGAGCGCGCGCCCCAACACCCGCCAAAAGACATGTACGCGAT
>DASURJ010000593.1:0-2075 GCA_036280115.1 Gemmatimonadaceae bacterium | reverse complement strand
CCGGGATGAAGTCTCGCATCCCCTCATCTCCTCATCCGTCCCCCCTCTTCTGGATGCCGGACCCGGCGCGAGACGCGTCCCCTCATCCGGCCGTTTCGGCGTTTCCGCGTCGTCGCCGTTCCGACCGACCCCCACGCTGGTCCATGCGTGCCAGGCTGCACTCAGCTGATAGCTGGTAGCTGATGGCTCATCTCTCATCCGTGTAGAGAATCCGCCCTCGGCTCCGACTTCTCTTTGAACGCACGTATAATCCAGCACTCGAAGAGGAGACCGACCAATGCGTTACATGTTGATGATGCACGCCCCGCGCGGGACCGGCGACTACCAGGTCAGCAACTGGTCCCCGCAGGACCTCGAGGCGCACATCGCCTTCATGCACAGCTTCAACAAGGACCTCCGCGAGACCGGCGAGCTCGTTGGCGCGGAGGGGCTGGCGCCGCCGGGGCAGGCGAAGGTCGTGCGGGCAGGCAGCAACGGAATCCCGGCCGTCACCGACGGTCCGTTCGCCGAGTCGAAGGAGTTTCTGGCTGGCTACTGGATCGTGGAGGTCGACGGGCCCGAGCGGGCGTACGAGATCGCGGCGAAGGCGTCGGCGGCGCCGGGGCCGGGTGGCAAGCCGCTCGTGATCCCGATCGAGGTGCGGCAGGTCATGAGCGCGCCCACCAGCGACGCGTGACGCCGGACGCCGGCGGCCATGCCGCGGCGTCCGAGCTCGGGCACCTGCTGCGCGACCTCGCACCGCAGGTGCTCGCTGCGGTGACCCGACGCCACGGCGATTTCGCGACCGCAGAAGATGCCGTGCAGGAGGCGTTGATCGCGGCGGCAACGCACTGGCCGAGGGACGGGGTGCCGTCCAACCCGCAGGGGTGGCTCTTCCGGGTCGCGGTGCGGCGAATGACCGACTACCTGCGGAGCGAGCTCGCGCGGCGCCGCCGCGAGGACGTCATTGTCAGCGAGCGGTGGGTGGAGGAGACGTTCGCGCCGCCGCCGGACATAACCATGGATGCGCATCAGGACGACACCCTGCTGCTGCTCTTCACGTGCTGCCATCCGGCGCTCACCCCCGCGTCCGCCATTACGCTCACGCTTCGCGCGGTTGGCGGGCTCACCACGGCCGAGATCGCGAGCGCGTTCCTCGTGCCCGAGGCGACGATGGCGCAGCGGATCAGCCGCGCGAAGCAGAGCATCCGGGCGTCAGGCGTGCCGTTTCGCATGCCTAACGACGACGAGCGCGCCGAGCGGCTGAGCGCTGTCCTGCACGTGCTCTATCTCATCTTCAACGAAGGGTACACGAGCAGCGCCGGCGCGGACCTGCAGCGTCCCGACCTTTCGAACGAGGCCATCCGGCTGACGCGCGCCGTCCGTGCCCTGCTGCCTAACGATGGTGAGGTGGCGGGGCTCCTCGCGCTCATGCTGCTCACCGACGCACGCCGCGCCGCGCGCACGGGCCCGGCCGGCGAGCTCATCCCGCTCGACGAACAGGACCGGACCCGCTGGGACCGACAGCTCATCGCCGAGGGGGTTCGGCTCGTCTCCGAGACGCTCGCGCGGGGGTCGGTCGGCTCGTATCAGCTCCAGGCGGCCATCGCGGCGCTGCACGACGAGGCCGAGCGCGTCGAGGATACCGACTGGCCGCAGATCTTCGCGCTCTACGGCCTGCTCGAGCGGATGTCCGACAACCCGATGGTGAAGCTCAACCGCGCCATCGCGGCGGCGATGGTGTATGGCCCGCGCGCCGGGCTCGCGCGCCTCGAGCCACTCGACGCCGACCCGCGGATGACGGGCCACTACCGTCTCGACGCAGTTCGGGCGCACCTGTTCGAGATGGACGGCGACCCGGAGCGCGCCGTCGCACATTACCGCGCGGCAGCCGACGGGACGGCCAGTATCCCGGAGCGAAACTACCTGCTAACGAAAGCGGCGCGAATCGCGTCCAACAGGGGGCCGACCGACTCGGCTGACTGACGCGCCGCCCCGTTGTGTTTCGATTCTTTACGAAAAGGACACAACGGACGGCCCGGTAGTGTTGTCGAACGGTCATTCCGAGTGCAGCGAGGAATCGCCGTCGTCCCGGC
>DASURJ010000592.1:0-4154 GCA_036280115.1 Gemmatimonadaceae bacterium | reverse complement strand
ACGGCATTCGGCTTCTTCCTCCTCGCGGGACTGGAAGCGGCGACGATGCGCGCGCAGCTCGCGCGGCCGGAGAACGGCGTCCTCGGTCCGGACGCATACAACCAGTTCTTCACGATGCACGGGACGACGATGATGTTCCTCTTCGTCATCCCGTTTCTCGAGGCGTTCGCGAACTATCTCATCCCGCTGCTCAACGGCACGCGGGACCTGCCGTTCCCGCGCCTGACGGCGCTGTCGTACTGGACCTACCTGTTCGGCGGAATCTACATCTACGCATCGTTTCTCTTCGGCCTCGCTCCGGACGGCGGCTGGTTCGCGTACGTGCCGTTGAACCTGAAGGAGTACTCCCCGGGCCTGAACATGGACTTCTGGGACATCGGCCTCAGCGTGGCCGAGGTCGCGGCCATTGGCGCGGCGGCGGAGATGCTCGTGGGTATTCTCCGCATGCGGGCGCCCGGAATGTCGCTCAACCGCATGCCGCTCTTCTGCTGGGCGATGCTCGTCACGAGCGCAATGATCGTCTTCGCGTTCACGCCGCTCATCGTCGGCACGGCGATGCTCGAGCTCGACCGGAAGGGGCTGACCCGCTTCTTCGACGCGAACTACGGCGGCGACCCGATGCTGTGGCAGCACATCTTCTGGGTGTTCGGCCACCCGGAGGTGTACATCATGTTCATCCCGGCGGTGGGCATTCTCTCGCACATCGTGCAGACGTTCGGGCGCCGTCCGGTGACGAGCTACACGCTGATGGTCGTCGCCCTGCTCGCGACGGCGTTCATCAGCTTCGGGCTGTGGGTCCACCACATGTTCACGAGTGGGCTCTCGCCGGTCGGGATGGGGTTCTTCGCCGCGGCCAGCATGCTCATCGCCATCCCGAACGGGATCCAGGTGTTCGGGTGGATCACGACGCTCTGGGCGGGGAAACCTGTTTGGCGCGCGCCGCTCGCGTTTGGTATGGGCGGGCTCGTGATCTTCCTCATCGGGGGGATGACGGGCGTCATGGTGGCGGCGGTGCCGTTCGACTGGCAGGTGCACGACACGTTCTTCGTCGTCGCGCACTTCCATTACGTGCTGATCGGCGGCGTGATCTTTCCGATCTTCGGCGGACTTCACTACTGGGTGCCCAAGTTCTCGGGGCGCATGCTCGGTGAAAAGCTCGGATGGTGGACGTTCGGCCTGATGTTCGTCGGCTTCAATGTGGCGTTCTTTCCCATGCACCTCGCCGGGCTCGAGGGAATGCCCCGCCGCGTGTACACCTACCCGGCTGGCCTCGGGCTCGAGACGTACAATCTCGTGTCCACCATCGGGGGAGCGGTATTCGCGTTAGGCGTGCTCCTGTTCCTCGTGAACCTTGCACTCTCGCTACGGCATGGGCGCAAGGGGGGGAACGACCCGTGGAAAGGCGACACGCTCGAGTGGAGCGAAGCGTCGCCGCCCGTGAACGCCCAGTTCGGGCGCATCCCGGTGGTGCGCAGCCGTCACCCGATGTGGGACCAGGCGACGCTGATGCCCGTCGAAGGCGACCCGATCGACGTCGTGAGCGCGGCGCGGCAGCTGGATCATGCGCCGTCGCGTTGGCGCGGCTCGCTCATCGTGGGCGTGCTCGACGGCCGTCCGCTCGCACTTGCCCATCTGCCGCGCCGAAGCTGGTGGCCCTTCATCATGTCGCTCGGGTTCACCACGCTCTTCATCGCCGCGCTCGTGGAGATCCTGTGGGTCGCGCTCCTCGGGCTCGGGATCACGCTCGTGGCGCTTGTCGGATGGTTCTGGCCTGTGGATACGGAGCAGACGGCCATCGACGAGCTGTACGAGCCGCATGGGGAGGGCCGTGGCGGCGGCAGAGGGACGAAGCCGACGGACGCGCCTGCCCCGGACACCGACGACGACAGTGAGCTTCCGCCGAGCACGGTGCGTCTCCCTCTCGCGATCGGTGACCGCTCCGCGAACGGGTATTGGGGAACCGGCGTGCTCGTCACCATCATCGGCGTCGCACTCGGAACGCTCGTGGCGGCGTACTTCTACCTCGGGAGCGATCCGTCGCCCGTGGATCGGAGCAACGCGCCCCCACTTCGCGTCGCGATCTGGGCGGCCGTTGGCGCCGTCGTCGCGGCCGCCGCCACGCGATGGCTGACGTACACCATCGATCACAACCGCAGCCCGGTTGCACGCCGCTGGCCGCTCCTCGTCACCTTCCTGTTGTTCGCGGCGCTGACCTGGGTCGTATTCCCCGCGTGGTCCGAGTTCGGGCGCGACGCAGCGTACAGCGGGTACGCATCGAGCGTGCTCGGGCTACTCGGATATGCTGGTCTCGTCGCCCTCGGCGCGGCCGGGATGCTCCTCGCCGGACAGTTGTGGTCCTGGCTGCGCCCGCAGGATCCGCGGGGGCGCGGCGTCGCGCTGAACGCGTCACTCGTGTGCTACATGTCGGTACTCACCTGGCTGGTGGTGATCGCGGTGGTCCACGTGTGGCCCCGGCTCGCCGCATGATCACGCGCGCGCAGAACCCGGGTCCGAGCGAGATCGAGCGGGCGGACGCACAGACAGGCACGCGTGACGACGCCGGCACTCCCCGCGGCTGGACGCTCCTGTGGGCGCTTCTCGGCGGTGCGGTCGTGTGGTCGGCGCATCTTCTCGTGACGTATATCGTGTTGGCGTACGCGTGTACCACAGACTGGAGTGTTGGGCCGCGAACGACGCTCGCCGTCATCAGTGCGGTTGGCGTGGCACTCACGGCGTGGTCGGGGTGGGTCGCGTGGCGGCGCTGGCACATCGCGCGCGAGATCGATCGGCCGGAAGACGACGCGTGGGACGCGCGCATGGGCGAGCGCACCGCGCGCGTGAGCTTCCTCATGGTCGTCGGCCTCATCTCGGCGATCATCTTCGGGATCGGGATCGTGTACGAGGCGATCACGATCTGGTTCGTGCCGCTGTGCGAGCCGGGAGTGTCCGCGTGAGGCGGTCAGTTCTCGTGCTCGGCGTCGCGGTCACGGTGGCGGGTGTGGCCTGTCGCGACGGCGGCGTGGTCCCCCGCCAGATGGTCGTGGGAGGAAATCCGGTGAATGGACCGCGGGTGCTGGCCGCGTACGGGTGCGGGAGCTGCCACGTGATCCCCGGTGTTCGCGCCGCGACCGGCCGGGTCGGCCCGCCGCTCACCGACTTCGCGGAGCGCGGGTACATCGCCGGCCGCGTTCGGAACGAGCCTAACGCGCTGGTGTCCTGGATCCGGGAGCCGCAGGCCACCGATCCCGAGACCGCGATGCCTAACCTGGGCGTTCCGGACAAGGACGCGCGCGACATGGCGGCGTACCTGTACACGTTGAGCTCAGGTCCCCTCGGTCCGCCGCACGTGATCTCGCCGCGCATTCTGCCGAGCCACTGAGGGTCGAACCGTGCGGACGGCGCTCCGCGTCACTGCGAGCGGAGGCTCGCAGCGCGGGAGACCTGGTCATACCGAGCTGACGCTCGGAATGACACGGGCCCGGCGAGCCGCCTCACTGCCTCGACGAGCAGCGAGCTATGGTCTGATCGATGAGTCCTCCGCGCCGCGGATCGGCGAGGTCCGCGACCTGAGCTCGCGCTCTGCCGCGAACCAATCACTCAACGCGTCACCCTGAACGACCCCACGCCCGAGGTAAAGCTCGTACGCGCGCGCGCGGATCTGCGCTTCGTCGGGAACCTGCTCCTCCGGAGCACCGAGTGAGACCGCGACGCGTGAGTAGTCCTCTGCCGAGCGGTCAGTCGCCGGCTCGCCTGTAGACGAGGGCACGGTGGTCGAGTCTTCCGCGTCGCGCGGTAAAGGGCTCGACGCGGTGAGCACCACGTCGGCGGACTCGATCGTCGGTGCACTCTTGCGCGGAGCCTTGCGCGGTTTCGCCATGATACAGTCTTCTCCTCATTGCCTGAACGTGAATTCGACCCACCCGGGTCGGATGGACGCACCGGACGGTGCGCATCGAAAGGTATCCCCTCGAGGCGCCGAGCCCTCATCACGTCGTGATCGCGCGGTTCTACCGGATGAGGAGCGCCAACAGCCAGCCGACGATCCCGAGACCGACAACGGTATAGGCGACGTGGTCGAGGTTGGTCGGATCCGGACGGGGCTTCATGGCCACCTCACGCGAGAAGGGTTCAAGCGAACATTGAATGGTATTGTC
>DASURJ010000591.1:0-2251 GCA_036280115.1 Gemmatimonadaceae bacterium | reverse complement strand
TTCGGGTCGACGCCCGTGTGGGTTATCGGGGCCGTGCGTTAGGGGTCAGAGTCGGGTCAGAGTCCTAACGCATCGTTCGAACGAGGGGCGGGAGCGGCCCGTTGCCGAGGGCGAGGGCTCGCGTGAGCGGATCGCGCGTGGCTCCCTTCCTTGTGGGGGCTGGCATCCAGAAGGGGGGAAACGAATGAGGAGATGAGGGCGATAAGAGGGATCGCTCCGTGACCGGGACCCGCCCTCACGCTGGGGCCGTGCCTGAGGGGGATATGCTCGCAGGTCGAGTGGCGTCCCCCATGGTTGCTCCCCCTTCAGTCAGGGTTCAGGCGAGAGGGGTTCTCGCTCACTCGGGATGATGTCGCTCATCCCTTGCTCCCTCACTGTTCCCCCTCCGTTCTGGATGCCCGGCGGGCGGCCGGGTTCCATACCAACTATTGCCACGCGACGGCAATAGAAAGATGCGTTAGGACTCTGACCCCTTACGTATCGAATCATTTCACACCTCGACCGCAGGAGGGCGAGACATGTTGGATTTCACGAAGCACTTCGCAACTCGCCTGACGCGTCTCGCGACGCCGCAGGCCGAGCGCATTCCAGGGACCTCGCAGGTCCCGAACTCCGCTGGCGGGTACGCCTGGCCGGTGGACCGCTGGGCGCGCTTCGACCGGTTCCTGATCTTCGGGAGCGAGCGCGGAACGTATTACATCCGCGAGCGCACCCTTACGGTCGAGAACGCGACGAATGCGCGAGATTGCATCACCGAGGACGGCCCGCGTGCCGTGCGGCGCATTGTCGAGATCAGCGCCGCCGGCCGCGCGCCGAGCAACGATCCGGCGCTCTTCGCGCTGGCGATGTGCGCGGGGCTCGGCAACGACGCCACGCGAACGATGGCGCTCGAGGCGCTGCCCGAGGTCGCACGCACCGGGACGCACCTGTTCCACTTCCTCCAGTACATCCGCGCCTTCCGCGGGTGGGGACGTGGGGTGCGTCGCGCCGTCGGACGCTGGTACACGGCCAAACCGGCGCCGGCCATCGCATACCAGATGCTCAAGTACCAGGCGCGCGACGGGTGGACGCACCGCGACGCGCTCCGCCTCTCGCACCCGAAGGCGCCGACGGTCGGGCACGATGTGCTCTTCCGGTACGCGACGAAGGGATGGGAGGGCGTGCTCGAGCTCGAGGGAGTGGACACGCTGGACATCGTCGGCCTGATCGAGTCGATCAAGTCGCTGGCGCACCTCACGCCTGACGAGGCAGCGAAGGTCATCTCGCGCATGAAGCTCACGCGCGAGATGGTGCCGACCGAGCTGCTCGCCCACGCCGTCGTGTGGGACGCGCTCCTCGAGCTGATGCCATTGACGGCCATGATCCGCAACCTCGGGGTCATGACGAAGGTCGGGCTGCTCACGCCGGGAAGCGATGCGGCGCGCAAGGTCGCGGACCGACTGACCGACCACGAGGCTCTGCGGGGGGCGCGCGTGCACCCGGTTGCGGTGCTCGCCGCGCTCAAGACGTACGCGCAGGGACGCGGCATGAAGGGGAGCGGGAAGTGGACGCCGGTGGCGCAGGTGGTCGACGCGCTCGACCAGGCGTTCTACCTCTCGTTCGAGAACGCGCCCACGACGGGCAAGCGGATCATGCTGGCGCTGGACGTCTCCGGTTCGATGGGGGCGCCGGTGTTCGGCATGGACTACCTGAGCTGCCGGGAGGCGTCGGCGGCGATGGCGCTCGTGACGGCTGCTACGGAGCCGCAGCATCGCTTCGTGGCGTTCACCGCGGGCGACTACCCGTCGCGGTGGACGAAGACGCTTGGGCCCCAGTACAACGCCGGGCTCTCGCCGCTGGCGATCTCGCCGCGCCAGCGTCTCGACGACGTGGTGCGTGCTATCGGGACCCTGCCGTTCGGGGGAACCGACTGTGCGCTCCCGATGGTCGAGGCGACGAAGCATCGCTGGCCGGTGGACGCGTTCGTGGTGTTCACCGACAACGAGACGTGGGCGGGGAACGTGCATCCCGCGCAGGCGCTCCGCGCGTACCGGGAGCGTATGGGGGTCGCGGCCAGGCTGGTGGTGGTCGCGATGGCGTCGAACGGGTTCAGCATCGCGGACCCGGACGACGCGGGGATGCTGGACGTGGTCGGGTTCGATACGGCCACGCCTAACGTGCTTGCGGATTTCATCGCCTAACTGAACGCCGCTGGTCGCTGTTAGCTGGAACTGGTTGCAGGACGACAGGAACAGCGCTGGTCGCTGTTAGC
>DASURJ010000590.1:0-2840 GCA_036280115.1 Gemmatimonadaceae bacterium | reverse complement strand
CTTCCTCGTACAGCCGCTCCGACTCGATCCCGTAGCGAACGATGCATGCCGCGAGCGCCACCTGCTCGGGGGGGATCTCGTGGTTGGCATCCGAGCGGTCGTGCTCCATGCACAGGGCGTCGATCGCATCCTTGGGCTGGTAGCTTCCCTCGACCGCCATGTCCCACCAGGTGCCCGCGGGCTGGCCGCCGCCGCAATAGCGGCCGTACAGGCCCACGTTCGTATCGAAGCCGTAGATGTAGAAACCGCCGAACGGCGTCACCTGCCACACGCGCGTGGGCGTCGTGAGTTCGAGCTCCGGGTAGCACTGCCGGAATTGCCGCTCACCGATCGGGATCACACGAGGGCGCCAGGCGGTGTTGTCGCTTTCGCCGACGCACGTCGCCGCCATCGCGTGGAGGCGGCGGACGTCGTACCGGAACCCTACCGGGTTGGGGCGCTCCGCCCGGCGGTCCGAGCTTAGTGGCAGGGACGCCTGGAACGTCACGTAAACGAAGCCGTCCACGACCGTCCAGGTGGCCGAACCGCTCTTGCCAGGCGCGCCGTCCGCGTGCGCCACGATCTCGGCCGTTCCCTCGCCCGTGCTGATCGTGTGATAGCTGAACGCGGACACGTCGTGCACGGGCCCCGTCGTGCTCGACAAGCCGGTCTCGCTGTCGATGGTGGCGATCGTCGAGTCGCGCGACTCCCATGTGAAGGTCTGGCGGGGAATCACCACGCCGTTGCGGTCCTTGGCCACGGCGGTGAACTGCTGCGTGTCCGGGATGCGCGATCGCTGGGTGGCCGGCGATACCTCGACGGAGGCGACTTCCTGGAACACGCGCACGAGAAGCTGGGAGCCCGGCTTGCCGGTGAGCCTGACGAGCAGCCTGTTCTCCTCCTCGAGCACGACATCGCGCTTCAGGTACCCGGAGCGCACGTTCAGCGGCGTGCCGTTGAGCTCCACGCTCGCGTTGGCGCCTCTCGTGTCCAAGTCGCTGATCTCGATGGTGTAAGCGCCTGCCGGATCGCCCTCGAACTCGATGACTTCGACGATGGGCGTGGCGGTCAGGCGGGTGTACAGTCTGGGCTCGAAGGTGCAGTTGGGACACATGACGTGCGAGCCCGCCACCGGCGCCGGCACAAGCTCATTCGCTGCGGGCGCCGGGGGAATGACGTCCGCGCACGCGACGAGGCACGCGACGAAGAGCAGACCTGCGGAGGCGCGGCCGTGCATGGGAGCCTCGCGATGGTGAGTGGTCGGTGCAGCCTGACGGCGAGTCCGCAGAATGGAGCCGGCGCGACGAACGCGCAACACCGACCTTTTGCTTGTCAGGCAGGGAACCGTTGCGCGCGCACGACGGGTTGGCCGGCGAAGTCGCGTTCTTCCAGTTACGGTTCGGGGTCCGTTCGTCGCGAGCGTGCACGTGCACGCTCGGCGACCCCCATGTCACTCACGCGTGGTGCTCGCTCGAGCAGTTCTCAGGCCGGCGCTCATGGTGCCCTGCCGCTGGCTCGGACTGCGTACCGGAGGATGGCGACGCCGTTGGGCAGTACCGTCGTGTCCACGAGCGTGAACTGCGCCGGCGGGCACTCGGGAAAGTGCGGGGTGTGCGGACCCTCACGGCCGAGGATCTGAGGGTGGAGCCAGAGCCGCAACTCGTCGAGCAGCCCGTGCTCGAGCATCGTGTACGAGAGGCGTCCCAGTCCGTACTGCACGATGTCGCCGCCCGGCCGCTCCTTCAGTCGCGCGAGCGCCGCCGGCACGTCGTCGCGAATCACCGTCGTGTTGTTCCACGCGGGGTCGCTCAGCGTCGTCGAGACGACGACCTTCGTCATCGCGTTGATGCGGTCGGAGTACGGGTCGCCGCTGCGGTTGGGCCAGGCCGCGGCGAACGACTCGTAGGTGCGGCGGCCCATCAACACGACGTCGCACTGCTCGAGCAGATCCGTCTGGATCGCCTGCGCCTTACCCTGCGAGTCCCCGGACGATGGCCAGTGGTGCGGGTTCTCGACCGCGCCGTCGATGGTGATGTACGTCGAATTGATGATTCTGCGCACGCGTTGCTCCGGAGCGAATGGTGGCGAGTCTTTGAGCGACGATTCTGTTGCGCAAATTCTTCCCCCGGCAAGACGCGCGTGGAGTTGAGCTCGGTGATGCCGGAGGCGAGCCTGACCTCGTGGTCGAGGACGCCCAGGTCGTTGGGCTCGACGAAGCGGAGGCCCCTCGGCCCGTCCGCGGTCTCGAGGTGCCACTCACGGTCGAAGCGTCGCGTGACGGTCTGTATCCAGGGTGCCCACGACTTCCAGTTCTGCACGTCGGCGAGAAACCCGGTCACCGCGCGCAGTGCAACGAGCTCCTGCCGGCGGCAACGTTTAGTGCCGGGCAGGCGGACTGCCGCCAAACGCGCGCGTGCTGGTCACTCCCGGGGCACAGCGAGGACTGCTCTAGCGGCCCAGCTCCATCAAGGAGATGCTGGACTCGTGGACGTTTGCCATCCATGCATCTTCCGGATGTCCCGTCCCCCGATCGGTTGTCCGGGGGCGCTCGACCCAGGCGTACTCTACATCGTGAGGCAGATCGCAGCTCAGGAGCCATGCCGTCGCGTTAACACGCACTACGCCGGTGCACGAAGAAACGCCGCGACCTCGACCATGCCCATCGCTTCGGCGCGATCGGCCGCCGTCTGGCCCTCCTCGTTGACGACCGAAGGATCGGCGCCGTGTTGCACGAGCTCCTTCACGATCGCCAGCGCCAGCCGCTCGTCGGCGGGAGGGAGCCACATGAGCGGCGTCTGCTTCTTCCATGACGCCCGCGCGCCCCGCGGATCCGCGGCGAGCACGGTGCGCAGCCGATCCAG
>DASURJ010000589.1:0-18870 GCA_036280115.1 Gemmatimonadaceae bacterium | reverse complement strand
CCGCGCAGCTTCGGCATCCAGAACGGAGGGGGGGGCACGGATGAGGGGATGAGGGGGATGAGTGGGATCGCTCCTCGTCCGGGACGCGCCCTTGCCCGAGGCCCGTGACGTAATGGGACCTGCTCCCGAGGTGAGTGGCGTCCTCGACGCGCATTTCGCGTTCAGTCACGTTCCGGTGGGAGGAGCTTTCTTCCACTCGGGACGATGTCGCTCACCCCCTCACCCCCCTCATCCGTTCTTCCCTTTCGTTCTGGATGCCTGACGTCGTTCCGGACGCCGTCCCACCAACCGGCCGGTTCCGCGTCATCCGCCACATCGCAGTCCAACCGGACCGCACGCCGAGCCCGCCCCACGAGCCGTCCCCCATGCAGGCAGTAGGACGCTGCTGACGCGAGAAACGTCCAACTGCGCGGTCACCAGCTCCGGCGCCCGGCGCCGACCGGTATGCCCGGCGCGGGTCTCCGTAACCCGCACAGGATCATCCCCGCATTCGTTCGCTCGCTTCCGGATGTCGGTCGGCGAGTCGGTCGCTCTGCGACCCTGAGTGCGATTCGCTCGAGTGACCTGCGCTCGCTTCGCCCTCGCTCGCGTTCGAACGATGATTTTCGAATCTGACCCCAATTGCGCCAATTGCGGCTGTGCGGACGCGGTCGATCTGCCGGAAGTGACGCTCGGCGTGCGTCACGAGAATGGCGAACGCATCGCCGACGTTCATGCGGACGAGCGATGACACGGGCGACGCGAGGCGCACACGGTTCCACTCGAACGCCATCGATCGCTCGATGAGCTCCACGAGCTCGTGCTGCCTCGCGAGAAATTCCTGCACCACGTTAGGCCGGGCGGCCGGGGCCGGACGCCACATCTTCGGGGCCGGAAGCCTTCGGCTCGACTCGAACGACCGCACGAGGATGCGCCCGGCGAGCGACGGCTTCCAGCGGTTCGCGGCGTGCGAGCGCGCCGGCGGGTTCGCGAGCAGTCGGCGCAAGGTGACGAGGTAGTCGTCGCTCGCGATGCAGAGATGCTCGAAGACCTGCCCGACGCTCCACCCGCCGTCAGGCGGCTGCCAGACGAGCGCCGCGGGGGAAGTCGTCTCGTGAATCGTCAGCGCGCGGGCATCGAGCGCGCGCGTAGCGGCAATGAGGGCGGCCGCGCGGTCGCCCTGAGTGATCGCTGTCATGCGTTCCTCCGTCCGCGTCGGGACGCGGCGGCCGGCCGATCGCCGCAGAAGCGAGCGACGACGAGCTCGGTCACCGCGTCGAGCGGGTAGCGACGCGGGTCGAGTACGTAGTGCTGGGAGATGCCGTCGATGAGCGCGAACAGGATGGCGGCTTCGACCTCGGGCCGCGGGACACCGGCGTCCCGAAGGTAGCCCTCGAGCGTGCGCCGAATGGTCGTCGTCCACTCGTGCAGAGCGGGCCCGAGCCCGCCGAGCACGGCCGGTTGCATGCGCACGCCGTAGGAGAGCTTCCAGAACGGGAGGTTCTGCTTCAGCACGTCGAAGCTGCCGCGGATGAGTCGTTCGAGCCGTTCATCCGGCGGTGCCGCGTCGGCGAGCGCGAACGACTCGCGCACGTCGGCGACGCTCTCCTCGAAGATCGCGTGGAGCACCTCCTGCTTGCCCTCGAAGTAGCTGTAGAGCAGCCCCTGCGCGACGTTCGCCGCGTCGGCGATCATGCGGACGGACGTGCGCTCGTAGCCGTGCTCGGCGAAGAGTGCGAGCGCGGCGTCGAGGATACGCTGCCGTGTCGCCGCGCGTATCTGCTCGTTCTGCTCGGGGGTTCGCGGGCTCATGACGGTTGAATGAACGTGCGTTCAACCTAAACGTGCCAGCGCGCGCGCACAATCCCCGCCCGTCCCTCGACGCGCCAGGCTGCCTAACGGGGTTCGACGGGCCCTACTTGCCGAGCTCGTGACGGAGCGCGGCCGCGAGCTCGGGATAGTCGAAGCGGAACCCCGCATCGAGCAGGCACCGCGGCAACACGCGCTGCCCCGACAGCAACGTCTCCTCGCCCATCTCGCCGAACATGAGCTTCACCGCGAACTCCGGCACCGTCGCCACCGACGGCCTGTGCAGTACGTGGCCGAGCGTCTCGGAGAACGTCGCGTTCGTCACCGGATTCGGCGCCGTGACGTTCACGGGGCCGGCGAGCGCCTCGTTCGCCATCAGGAAATCGAGCGCGCGCAGCATGTCGTGACGTCCGATCCAGCTCAGCCACTGCGTGCCTTTCCCGATCTTCCCACCGCCACCCACGTTGAATACCGGGACGAGCTTCGCGAGCATGCCGCCGTCCGGGTGCAAGACGGGCGCGAGTCGTGGATGCACCACGCGGATACCGGCGTCCCGAGCGGGACTCGCGGCCTCCTCCCACTGGCTGACGACGCCGGCGAGAAACCCGCCGCCTGGCTGGCTCGATTCGTCGAGCGGCGCGTCGTTCCGCGGACCGTAGATACCGATCGCCGAGATCGCGAGAAACGTGCGCGGCGGTGCGCGCACGGCCGTCATCGTCTTCGCGAGCACCTCCGTGCTCCGAATGCGGCTCGTGAGAATCGCGCGCTTGTGACTCGAGGTCCACCGCTGCGCGATGTTCTCGCCCGTGAAATTCACGACGACCTCGGCGCCATCGAGCGCGGCCGGATCGAGGCGTCCCGCCTCGAGGTCCCAGTGAAAGTCGGCGCCACGGCTCGACGACCGGCCGATGCGACGCACCTGGTGCCCCGCGCTCGTCAGGTGACGCGCGAGCGCCCCGCCCAGGAAACCGGATGCCCCGGCAATGGCGACTGTGGTCACGGGCTATCAGGTCGGAAGGTCGAGGCTCCGCCAGAGGTACCAGGACGCAACGGTGCGGTAGGGCGCCCACGGCGCGCCGATCTTCGTGACACGATCGGGCGTCGGCCGCTTCCGCAGACGGTACGCACGATGGATTGCATTCTGAATGCCGAGGTCGAGCTCGGGGAGCACGTCGGGGCGACCGAGCCTGAACATCAGGAACATCTGCGCCGTCCATCGCCCAACCCCCTTCACTCGGATGAGGGCGTCGATCACGGCGTCATCGGGGAGCTCGTGCAGGGTCTCGATCGGCACGTCGCCCGATGACACGCGCACCGCGAGATCCTTGAGGTACGTGAGCTTCTGGCGCGAGAGCCCGACGCTGCGGAGTGACGCGTCGCTCACGGCTGCCAGCTCCGCGGGTGTCGGCGAGCGTCCCCCGAACAGGGCGAGCATCCGGGCGTGGATCGTTGCGGCGGCCTTGCCCGAAAGCTGCTGGTAGACGATGGATCGGCAGACGGCGTCGAAGTGCGTGCCGTTGTTGTTCCGCTGCAGCCGGCACGGGCCCACTCGCTCGATCACACGGGCGAGCGTCGGGTCCGCGGCAGCCAGATGGGCGACCGCCTTACGCGGGACGCGAGGAAGTGGCGGAGTAATAGGACTGTGATGGCGAAAAGGAAGCGGCGTGCGTGGCATCGTCGCCACGCACGCCGCTTAACGATCTCACCGCGCTCGCCGCATCACCAGTGGTGCGCCGATGGAGCGCCGACGCGTCGGTCTTCTATCGCGAGTACTCATCCGCATCGTGGTCAGGGTCGCGCGCGAGCTGATTCTTCTCGCTGTTCTTCTCGGCCTCGTCGTGCTGCTCCCGATCCTCGTGAATGCGATGCTTGCCGGCCCGCTGCGTGCGCGAGCCGGGGTCCGATCCCTCCGGCTCGCTCGGGCCACTCTCGAGTTGCTCGCGGAGCCGCGTTCGCGTTCGCTCGCCGTGTGCCCCTTCGGGGTGCGTCTGCGCGCCGGGCTGGTTTCCGCGTCGATCGCTCATGCTCACCTCCGTGACGTCAGTGGGGGAGCGACGGGCAAGCGACATGCCGGATTCTCCGGCCGTGCGTCAGATGTCTCGACTGCGAAGCATTCGTCGCGCGACCTCGGCGGCAACCTCGCGCGAGTTGTAGAACCCCTCGGCGACCCGGCGCCGGTACATCGCGATCTCCTCGTCGGTCAAGCCAGCCTCCTCGACGTCAGCGAGAACGGTCTCCGATGCCAGCTGCGCCGGGACGTCCGGTCGAGATTCGCGCTCCGCGCTCGCGTTCTCCGCGGCTCCAGCCGCGTCCGTCGCCGGCACACGGCCGGCACTCGCGCCGTCGCCGGGCGTCACCTGTTCGTTGGCCATCGGATCCCTCTCCTCAATGTTTTCCAATCTCTGGTATCGGCGCGCCCGCGAGAAACTGAAGCACGCTGCCAGAGAGTGTCGGCCGCGAAGGTGGCCGGAACGAGGCGGAAAATACTTCCTCCTGGAACGTTATACCGCGTGGCTCGTCCTGGCAGTACCGCACCGACCTTGAACGTCCGAGCCGCGGCGCCGCCCGGCCTCGATAGCCGTTCACCTTGCGCAACAACGAGTTGCGCGCGAGGCACGCGCTGACGTTCGGTCGCGAGTCGCGACTGAAGCATGGGACAGGAGCCTGGAACGTCGGTTGCCTTCTGATGCGAGTCGTATCGAGGGCGGCTTACCGACGTTGGTGACGCAACCCCGCAACTCAGGCCCCTGTCGTGGAGCAGAAGGACCCGATGCCCATCAGGATCAATCGGCCGTCGCGAGCCGGACACGTCGACCCAGCGACTCGGGACGCCGTTCTGCGCCAGCACCTCGGACTCGTGTACCATGTGGCGCAGCAGCTCTCTCGGGCGCGGGCCGTGGACATCGAGATCGATGACCTCGTGAGCGCCGGGACCCTCGGGCTGATCGACGCGTTCGAGCACTTCGACGGGTCGCGCGGACTGGCATTCAGCACGTTCGCGATGCCGCGCATCCGCGGCGCGATGCTCGATGAGATGCGCCGGATCGATCGCGTCCCGCGCTCCGTGCGCCGAAAGACCCGCCAGATCGATGGTGTCGCGATGTCGCTCGCCACGACGCTCGGCCGCGAGCCGAACCACGAGGAGCTCGCCGACGGCCTCGGGGTCGATCTGGAAACGCTCTGGCGTTGGCAGGCTGAGCGCGAGTCGACGCAACTCGTCTCGCTCGAGCGCGCATCGAGCAACACGTCGAGCGGGCGCAGCCCGGGTGACTGGCTCGCCGGATCCTCCGGCGACGAGGTGGACGAGATGCTCACCCTCGACGCCGAAGCGGCCCGGCTGCGCGAGGCGATTCTCGCGTTGCCGGAGCAGGAGCGCACGGTCCTCTCGCTCTACTACTTCGAGGAGCTCAAGCTGAACGACATCGCGCGCATCCTCGGCGTGAGCGAGTCGCGCATCTCGCAGATCCGGTCGAAGGCCATCCAGCGCCTGCGCCGCGCGCTCGCGCGGCTGCGCGCCCCCGTCGCCTAACGCTTTTCGGCATCCGGCCCCGCTGACCGCCGGCGCGTTTCGCTCAGGGTGGGCAGCGTGAGGCGGTAGGTGATGAGCGGCAGTCCCTCGCGCGAGTCCCGGGTCGCCTCGACGGTTCCGCCCGCGTGCGCCAGCGCGCTCCGCACCGCATCGAGGAGGCTGCCGCTTCCCGCAAACAGACCGTCGGCGTTCGGCGACGGCGCCTCGATGGTGAGCGTCACTTCGGTAGGGGTCCCGTGATACGCGAGCACGATCGGCAGCCCGCTCCCCGTGCGCGCGGAATGTCCCGCCGCGCTCTCCAACAACACGAGGAGCGTTCGGAACAACGCCGACGGTCGCACGCACACCGGGTCCGGGGCGTTCGTCTCACCGAGCAGACAGGCGACGCCCTTGAGGTCCGCGTGATACGTGTGCAGCTCGAGCACCGACGGCACGAGGTCCTGGATTCGGACGGGCTCTGCGAGTGCCGTGGGCTCCGCCGGGAGCAGCCGGTAGAGGCGAAGCAAGGTGCCAAGGCGCTCGACCTCTCGCGCCAACGTCTGCGCGAGCTGCGTGTCGGTGACCTCGCCGGGCTCGAAGAGGTGCGTCACGGCCTCGAGCGCGGCCAGCCGATTCGTCAGTTGGTGGTTCAGCCCTTTCAGCACCTTTTCGTTGACCCGCAGCCACTGGTCGCCCCAGACGCGCGCGGGGGTCGGACTGGGCACCTCGGCACGTTCGTGAGCCATGCGGGGGATGAAAGGGGTTGGCTGAGCGCGGTGCGGGTAATGACGAAGCAGACAGGGAGCGATAACGGCGCCGCCGGACGAATCCCGGACGCGATCCGGGTGTAGCATTCGGTGCGGGCGCGATGCTCCATCGCGGCCGGTCCCCAGAGACACGAGATGGTGGCTGTGCTCCGCCCTTTCATTCACCGGATGGCCGCTGTCGCTGCCGCGTCGTACGTCGCGATGGCGGCGTGTCGCGACGGCGCGAACGTCGATGAAACGAGCGACTCGGCTCTTGCCCGAGACCTGACGCTTGCCAGCGCGATCGCGGCGCCCATGCCCGAACTGGCGGATGGACCCGAAGCCCCGCGCCCGCCCGTTGCCGTCGAGCGCGAGGAGCGACCGGTGACCTCCCCGCCGAAGGCGCCGGCCCGGCGCCCGACGCGAGCCGCCAGGCAACAACCGGTCGCGGAACGTGAGCCCGCACCCGAGCCGGCCCCCCCGGCGGTCGCGGAAACACCCGCACCGACACCCGAGCCCGCTCCGGAGCCGGCCGAACCCGAACCGGTCGCCGGCGGGATCGCGGCCGGAACGGTCATCGGCCTCTCGATCGGTGACCGTGCGTGCTCGGACGCGAATCGCCCGGGTGACAAGATGGTCGCGTACACCGCGCAGCCGGTGACCTCGGCGAACGGCCAGCTCTATCCGGCGGGGAGCACCGTGGTCCTCGAGGTAGCTTCGGTCGAGCGTGGCTCGGGTGCCGACACGGCGAACATTACGTTCCGCGTGAAGTCCATCACGGCGAATGGCGAGACCCACCCGATCGCCGGCGAGGTGGTTCCGACGGGGACACTCGAGCGACGGCGGGTGGACAGCGGCGGCTCGGACAAGAAGAAGGTCATCGGCGGCGCGATCCTGGGAGCGATCGTGGGGCGGGTGGCGGGCGGTGACACACGGGGGGCAGTGGTCGGCGCGGCGGCCGGCGCCGCGGTTGGCGCTGCGGCCGCCGGCGCGACGTCCCGCTACGAGACTTGCGTGCCGGCGGGCGCAGAGCTTCGGCTGGTGACCGCGGAAATCGACGCCTGAGGGGGATGCCGGGGAATCTGTCCGTGGCCGGGACGCGCCATCACACCGGCGCCGTGAATTTTCGAGGGCCCCTCATCCGTTTCCCCTTTGTCCTGGCCGTGCGCCGTCGCGTGATGCGGACGGCGCCGTGCTATTAGCTTCCTGAATTCCCTTACCGTTCCGACCATGCGCTTTCCTGCGTTGTTGGCCGTCATGCTCATTCCCGCGGCCGCGCTTTGCGGCCAGGACCAGAAGAATGGGACGGCGCCATCGTCGGGGGCTGCCGTGAGCCGCGGCCTCGAGACCATCACCACCGACGACGTGGTTCGGCGCGTCGGCGTCATCGCCCACGATTCGATGGGCGGGCGCGACACGCCCAGCCGGGGGCTCGACCTCACCGCGAGCTACATCGCACGTGAGTTTGCGCGGTTTGGGCTTCGGCCGGCGGGCGACAGCGGGACGTTCATCCAGCGGTATCCCCTGCCCGTTGGCCAGCCGGGTGCGCCGCCGAGCCCGTCGGCACCCAGAGCGCCTAACGTGGTCGGGATCCTCGAGGGGTCGGACCCGACCCTCAAGGGCGAGTACATCGTGATCTCCGCGCACATGGATCACGTGGGCATCGGTGCGCCGGTGAACGGCGACTCGATCTACAATGGCGCCGACGATGACGCGTCCGGCACGGCCGCCGTGCTCGAGCTGGCGGAGGCACTGAGTCAGCCCGGCGCAGCGCCAAAGCGCTCGGTCGTGTTCCTGACCGTCAGCGGCGAGGAGCACGGACTCTGGGGCAGCGCGTATTTCAGCGAGCACTCGCCGGTCCCGATCACCAGCGTCGTCGCGAACCTCAACATCGATATGGTGGGCCGCAACTGGAAGGACACCATCGTCGTGATCGGCAAGGAGCACTCCGACCTTGGCGCCACGCTCGAGCGGGTGAGCCGAGCGAACCCGCAGCTGCGGATGCAGCCGATCGATGACCTGTGGCCGGAGGAGAACTTCTACTTCCGGTCGGACCACTACAACTTCGCGCGCAAGGGCGTACCGGTCCTGTTCTTCTTCAACGGGACGCATCCGGACTACCACGGCCCCGACGACGAGCCCGATCGCATCGACGGCGAGAAGGAGGCGCGCATCGTGCGGCTGATCTATCTGCTGACGCACGAAGTCGGGAACGCCCCCGGGCGCCCGCAGTGGAATCCGGCGAGCTATCGGCGAATCGTTAGGCCGGCCGGATCGGGGCGCTGATTTCGGGCATCGGATCGTGGGGCGGCCTCCTCGATGCCACCGTCCCTGAAATCCGGAAATCCGTTTCCCTTTTCATTTCAGACCGCTGGCGAGCGACCCTGCTGCCGCCCGGGTCATCTTGGTCATCCTGTCAAATCCTGTCCATCCTGTCTCCTGCCGTTCCTGACTCGGTCGCGATGCTCGGCGCCTGTCCTCCTGCCGTTTCCCGGACCGGTCGCGATGCGCGTCGGGCACCCGATGGTCGGGCGGGAAGGGAGAAAACCTAGGCGATCAAGCTCCCGTTAGGCATGCACCGAATGACTCTGCGTCGAGAGGGCCGGGCCCTCTCGACGCAGAAATCGGTCACGGTCTCGTCGGCCTTGTCACCGGTTCGGCGCGACCGCCGCAGACCCACCGCACCTGTTCGTCCTCGATGATCGCGAGCTCGAAGATCTCGACGCGGCGGTTCGCTCGCTCACCGAGCGGGCGCCCCTGCGCATCGCGCTCGTATTCGCTCGGCGCACGATGCGGCACCGCCGGTGCGCAGAAGCTGAATCCGCGAACGCGCGGCTCGAACCGCGACCGATCGACCCCCTGCGCGAGCAGGTAGGCGGTGACGCTATCGGCTCGCGCGAGCGAGAGTTGCTCGTTGTACCGGCGCGACGCGGCCGGGCTTCGACTGCCCGCCGGTGGAATCGTGTCGGCGTGGCCCTCGACGCGAATGGTGACGCGCGGGTTCGCACGGAGCGCCGTGACGAGTTGATCGAGCCGGCTCCGCGACGCCGCATCGAGCGACGACGAGTTGAGATCGAAGTTCACGACCGTCGAGCGCAGGCTCACGACGCGGATGTTCGCCACATCGGTCAGCGTCCGACCTCCCACCGTTGCCGACGCGGTGATCTGCACGACGCCGGTGTCGTTGCCGGCGGTGAACCGGCCGGTCGGATCGACGTTCCCACCGGAGTACGTTACCGAGAGGGTCGTGTCACTTCCCGCGCAGGTCCGTGCGGTGACGTTGAACTGCACCGTCTCGCCGCGCAGCACGGTCGCCGTGTCGGGACGGATATCGACGGCGTTGATGCACGGACCTGTCGGCGCGGGGGGTGGCGGCGGCGGCGGCGGATTGACGGTGACGTTCGCACTGGCGAGGCGGCGCTGCCCGCGCCCCCGGTATTCCGCGGTCACCGTCGCCTGACCGGGCGTGCGAGCCGTGTACATCCCGGTGGGCGTAATCGAATTGTCCGTGGACGTGAACGTGATCGAGCCGGGGCACTCGCGGCCTGTCCGCTCGCCACGAGCGGCAGCCGTGAACGTGCGGCTCGCCCCCTGATCGAGCGCGACGGTCTGCGGCTCGATGGTGACGACGCACTGCTCGAGCGGCGGGTAGATCCAGTTCACGCCCGCGCGAATCGAGTTGTTCCAGTACCCCTTGGTGTCAAGCGGCTGCTGGTTGGCGGGCGACGGGAACTTGTCGAACAACGCCTCGACGTTGAACGCCCAGGACGGCTTGAAGTAGTACTTGAGGCCAACGAGTGCACCGACGGCATCCTCGTACTGGTTCGGTGTCGGGTCGTCGTCGTACATGCCGAGCGTGTAACCGACGCCGAGAGCGAGCTTCAGCTGCTGCGTGAGGGGGACGTGGTACCCGAGACGCGCGTGGAACGGCTGATACCTGATGCTTCCGCTCAGCGGACCTTCGGTGCTCGCGATCGCGATGTCGACTTCCGCGACAACGTTGGGGAGGATGAAGAGGCCCAGCATCCCGCCAACACCGAACGCGTTATCCAGCTGCAGCACGTCGCCGAACATCGTGTACTGTCCGAAGCCACCCACCTCGATGGTGCCCCACCGTTGGGCGGAGGCCGGCGCGGCGGCACCGGCCAGGACCAGCGCAACCGTCGTCGCAATGCGCCTGCTTCGCATAGGCTCTCCCGTCGCGTATGGAGTCGATCCGATGACTCGAGCGTCGCGGCCTCACCACGCGAATGCGTGGCTGGCGAGACCAGCCCGCTCTCCCGCGCGACCAATTTACTCGAAACGGGCTCGGCGCAAGCCAGAAAATTGTCGGCACCGCGGCCTGTCACGCGCCGCCAAGTAGCTGGTGGCCAAGGGGCAATGGCGGCGCACGCCCGGTGTGCGCATACTTCGCGGCCCCGGCGCGCGCCGGCGCGCCTTTCCTCGCCCCCACGACGAGCTCCGATGTCTTCCGTCAGCTTCTACCGCTGGGCCGATCTCCCCGAAGAGCAGCTCTCGCCGATTCTGAGCCGCAAGCTCATTACGGGCAGCCGCATGATGCTCGCGCACGTGTACCTCAAGAAGGGGTGCATCGTTCCGAAGCACGCTCACGAGAACGAGCAGCTCACCTACATTCTCGAAGGCGCGCTGCGGTTCGAGATCGGAGACGATGGCGGGGAGGAGATCGTGGTCCGGGCCGGCGAGGTGCTGCACATCCCGTCCAACGTGCCGCACATGGCGGAAGCGCTCGAGGACACTCTCGACGTGGACGTCTTCAGCCCGCCGCGGCAGGACTGGCTGGACAAGACGGATGCATACCTCCGTCGCTGACGGCCTTCGGTCCGTCAACGGCGCCGTCGATGGTCGTCAGTCGATACTCGGTCCGCCAGACGGCGTGACCGCCGGACGAATCGTTAGGCCGTCGGGGTCGCCGCTCCCACGTGCGAAGGGACGTGCGGGGCCGGAGTCCGGCGGCGCAGGGTATGACGAACGCTCGCCACAACGCCGACCGCGATGCCAATGCCGATCATCGTGAGTCCGAGCGAGGATTGCGCGCTGAAGTAGTCCGCCCGCTGCACGAACGACGGAACGCCCGGCGGCAGCACGTGCGTGCCGGCCGCGATGGACGCCAGTCCGTTCCTCGCCAGCATGAACAGCGTGATCCCGGACAGAATGAGCAGTCCCGCCAGCGCGTCCCACAGACGATCGGCCATGCGCACGCCCGCGTCCGTGGTTGCCGGAACGTTGCTACCCTGCACCCGAAGTTCGAGCGGTGAATCCACGGTGGCCTCGCGAGTCGCGTTGGTCGTTCTCCAACCCCATGACTCATGACGCGCGAGCGCCCGAAGACGGCACTTTCGACCGCAGTCACCGGTCGCGCAGCATTGCCCTGAATTCGCGCATCCACTGCGCCTTCACCGCTGCCACGTTCTTTCCCGCCCGCCGCGCGAGCCACATGAGCCCGAGCGGCGACGGATGCGTGATCTGGTGGTACACCACGCCGGGATCCTTGCGCAGGCCGAGGTGGGTGCCGAGCAGCCAGTCCGCTGTCCGCCCGAGCGCGATGACCGTGCGAAGTCCCCGCTTCCGCGCCTTCGCCAGCTCGCCGCGAACGCGCTTCACGTTCGCCGCGCTGCTCAGCTCCGCCCTGGACGGCGCGCGAAAGCGCTCGCCGTCGTCGGTCGGGCACACCGGATACGCGTTCGACAGTGCCGTGCCGGTCAGGATCGGTCGTATCCTCGACGCCTCGAGCGCCGCACCGTCCCACCGGACGTCGTCGATCGGTTTCGTGTAGCGACACCGCTCTTCCTCGACGAGCGCGTCATAGATCGGCTTACCGGCCCGATCGCCGAAGAACGGGATGCGAGACTTGTCGGCTCCGTTCGGGCCAGGTGCCTCCCCAAAGACCATCACGGACACAGGGCCCGCCGCCGGAAACAGGGCCGGGACACGACTGCCGAGGATGCGACCCGATGATGATGCCCGTTTTCGTGATCTGGCTACGGTTACCATTGGCTCGCGCCTACCGTCTTTAGGGGTGATGATTTCATCAGCGATGCGCGTGCCGGTTCTCCGGCGCGCGCTCTTGTTTATCGGGGTCCCGGTCCTCGTGATTGCGGTCACGAAAGTTGTGGCCGGAAGCGAGGTTGGCCGCGGCTTTCCCAAGTCGCTCTTCAAGAAGGCCCCCCTGCCCCCGGCCGAGCTCGTGAATGTCCCGGTTTCCGTCCCGCGGGACCACGTGATCGTGCTCGATGATTCCCTGTTCGGGAGAAGCGGGAAGCTGCGCGTCCGTCTCCTCACCAATGCCGAGGCGCAGCAGGTGACGGGGCTCACGACGCTGTTCGGCACCGACGCCGTGACACGGCCCGCGGTACTCGGCATGGCGACGGTGGACGACCCGAACGCGTTTGCCTTCATCACGCTCAAGCCGTGGCGCGAGAAGCGCGGGGCGTACGTCGGCCCGTATCGAATGGGCTGGTGGCCCGGCGAGCGCGCGGTCGTGACCGCGAGCTACGAGAACCCCACCGGGTTCATCGAGGTGACGCCGGAGAACGCGTCGACCCGCGTGTCCGCGCACTTCACCCTGCGCGACTTCCTCACGCACGACCAGGATCACGTGTGGCCGAAGTACGTGGTGCTGCGTGAAGCGCTGCTCGACAAGCTCGAGCTGGTCCTCGCGAGCATGCAGGCGCAGGGCGTGCCAACGGGCAACGTGCGAGTGTTGAGCGGGTTCCGGGCGCCGTACTACAACGCGGGGCTCGTGGGTGAGGGGGCCGCGCGCGCCAGCCGGCACCAGTTCGGCGACGCGTCCGACATCATCATCGACAACGACCGCGACGGCCGGATGGACGACCTCAACGGCGATGGTCGCGTGGACTTCCAGGACACGGAAGTGATTCTGCGCGCCGTCGAGCGCGTGGAGCGGATGTACCCGGAGCTCGTCGGGGGACTTGGACTCTACGCGGGCATGGGACCGAGCGGCCCGTTCGCGCACATCGACGTCCGCGGCTCACGAGCCCGTTGGACGAATCGCGGCCCGGCGAAGCGTCCCGCGGCCCCGCGTTACGCGTGGAGCGGCTCGAGCGACCCGACGCGCGCCGAGCGCGTGGGTGGATGCACGGCGACGGGCGCATCGGCGGCGCTTTGCGTCGGAGTCAAGTAAGATCGGGAACCGGGAACGGGGCTGCGAGCTGGAAGGCCAGCTGGGGGCTGGCGGGCTGCTAGCTGAGGCTGGTGGCTGCCCGCTACTTAAAGCGGCTGGGTGCTGGCTGCCGGGCTGCGAGTTCCAAGCTTGGCTGCCAGCCGCAAGCCGCTGTCAGTAGCCTCCAGCTCGGAGCCTACAGCCTATCGGCTAACGGGCTAACAGCTATCAGCTATCAGCAAAACCCCACCTCGGCGTACGGCACGGCGCGCTCGGGCCGGTCGGAACGACAATGACGCGGAAAGGGCCAAAACGGCCAGATGACGGCGTTGCACGGACGCCGCGTCGCGGGGGCCGCGCCGCTTCGGCATCCAGAACGGAGGGGGGAGACGGATGAGGGGATGAGAAGATGAGAGGGATCGCTCCTCAGCGCTCACGCGCCCTCTCTCCAGAGCCGTGAAGTGACGGGGAACTGCTCCCCGGGGCGAGCGGCGTCCCCGACGGGCCGTTCCCCTTCATTCACGCCCCGGCGGGAGGAACTCTCACTCACTCAGGATGATGTTCCTCATCCCTTCATCCCCTCATCCGTACCCCCTCTCACGTCTGGATGCCGGACCCGGCGCGAGACGCATCCCCTCATCCCGGCCGTTTCCGCGTCATCCGCGTCATCGCCGTTCCGACCAACCCGGGCGCACCGACCTGTAAGGGTGGGAGCCGTTGTCCGCGGCTATTTCCGCGCCCGCGCCTGCCGAGCCCTTCGCGTCCGCCCGATGGCGCGACGCATTGAAACGATGCGTTAGGACTCTGACCCCTAGTGTAGGCTGCGAGCTGGTGGCTGGCTGTGTCGCTGTGGGCTCCTTGCTTGGCAGCCAGCCGCCAGCCGCTGTCAGGAGCCTTCCAGCTCGGAGCTACAGCTAGCAGCCTTCCAGCTCCCAGCTGGCCTTCCAGCGCGCAGCTCCTAGAGCGGCGTGTCGACCGTCCACCCCCGCTTCACGCGCTCGTAGAAGTACCCCGCCGCATATACCACCTGCGACCAGAAGTTGAGCAGCGCCAACACCACGCCGCGTCCGCCGCGCGACGCCCGGAGCGGGTGCATAACGAGTCCGCTGTAGAAGCGCACCGGTTCCACCTTCAACGACCGATCACCCCGCCGGGCCCGCGACCGGTGCAGGTCGAACGCGCCGCGCCCGTAGTTGAAGTGCATCCGGTTGAACCGCCTGAACCCCATGGCGTGCGCGTGACCGACGACCGCGTCAGGCGCGTACACGAGCCGCCGGCCCGACCGGGACCAGCGCTCACACAGGTCGCGATCCTCCGCGGCGGCACGCGCGAAACGCACATCGAACCCGCCGAGCGCAAGAAAGTCGGCACGGGGAACCACCAAATTGTTGCTCGTGAAGAAATGTCCCGGCCGGCGGTCGCTCCCGAAGTACTCGTACAGGTAGTCCACCATCCCCTGACTCGCCGTCGCGAACAGATCGTCGGCCAGGACGTTGATGGTTCGCCCACCGATCGCCGCGCCGTCGTCCGCCGCCTGCACGGCGCGATGAACCGCCCGAAGCCAGTCAGGGCGTGGCGCACAATCGTCGTCCGTGAACGCGAGATACGCGCCGCGCGCGAGCGAGGCGCCGAGGTTCCGCGCGGCCGCTGGTCCACCATGCTCGGCGCATACCAACCGCGCGGCCACGTCACCGTCGAGCGTCCCGAGCAGATCCTCCGGGGGCGATGGACTGCCGTCATCCACGACGACGAGCTCGAACCTGTCTCGCGGGTAATCGAGGGCGTTGATGGCCGCGAGACATCGCGCGAGCGGCTCACGGCGCCGGTACGTCGGGACCACGATCGAGTAATCCGGCGCGGTCGATGTCGCGGCGGGAGTCGCGATGGATGTCATGGACGTGGGCTCTCCACGCTCAGTCGACGGCATCGCCGAGCATCCGGGCGAGTTCCTCGCGCCAGGGCGGAAGCGTCACTCCGAATCGGCGCTCGGTGCGGGTGTTGGCGAGCGCGGAGTAGCCTGGCCGCGGCGCCACGGCCGCGAACTCCGCGGCGGATACCGGAACGATCGTCGGCGCACCGTCCGCCCGCTCTGGCGCCAGAATCTCGAGGATCTCGCGAGCAATCTCGAGCCGGCTTGCCGCTCCGCTTCCACCCAGGTGATAGACCCCCCAGTCGCTCTCGGGCAGATGGAAACCAATCCCCGACCTCAGCGACCGCACGATAGCCGTCGTCGCCCGCGCGAGTGAACGGCTCCACGTCGGCGAGCCGACCTGGTCGGACACCACACGGATCGTCTCGTCTTCGCGCGCGTTGCGGAGAAATGTCGCGACGAATCCGGCACCCGTGCGCGAGTACACCCAGCTCGTTCGAATGACGAGGTGCGGCGTGCCCACCCGCGCCACCTGTCGCTCACCTCCGAGCTTCGAGACGCCATACACGTTGATGGGATTCGGTGCGTCGGTCTCCTCGTATGGGGTCGTGGCTCGACCGTCGAAGACGTAGTCGGTCGAATAGTGCACGAGGAGGGCGCCGGCTCGACTGGCTTCCTCGGCCATGACGCCCGGGGCCGTTTCGTTCAGCGCGCGCGCCAACTCCGGATCCCGCTCGGCCTGATCGACATTCGTGAGTGCCGCGCTGTTGATGATGAGCGCGGGCTTCGTCGTGCGGATGATTTCGCGGAGTGCGCTCGTCCGTGTGAGATCGACGGCGGTCCGGCCCGGCGCGCTCACCGTTCCGAGCTCGTCGAGCGTCGTGACGAGCTCACGCCCGACCTGTCCCGTTCCGCCAAACACCAGAACTGGCCGAGTGAGGCGTTCGGCCGCGGGCGTCGTCACCCGTCCAGATGCGGTAACCAGTCGGCCGGCAGCTCGCCAAGGGGACGAGCCGCGGCATCGCGCACCGACGCGATCGCGTCGGCGATCGGCCAGGGAATGGCGAGCTCGGGGTCGTTCCACCGGACCGTCCGCTCGTGCTCCGGGGCGTAGTACGCGGAGCACTTGTAGACTACGACCGACGTCTCTGACGTTGTCTGATAGCCGTGCGCGAAGCCGGGCGGGACGAAGAGCTGACGCCCGTTTTCCTCGGACAGCGTGTAGCTGCACCACCGCGCGAACGTGGGCGAGCCCAAGCGAACATCGACGACGACGTCGAACACTTCACCGTACGGAACCGAAACCAGCTTCGCCTGCGCGTTCGGATGCTGGAAGTGCAGCCCGCGAACGACTCCGCGGCCGGACTTCGCGACGTTGTCCTGGACGAACGACGGCAATCCGGCCGCCAGCGCTTCTGCGTGACGCCACAGCTCCGAGAAGAAGCCGCGCGTGTCACGGGCCACGCGACGATCGAAGAGTCTGACGTCAGGCAGCAGGTCGGTCCTCCTTGCTGATCGACCCGGAGGATAACAGCCGAGCATACCCAAGTGGAGGGGCTAGCGCACGCGTCGTGCGGAGTGATACCGATCCAGCACTGGCGTCGCGTGCACCGATCGCCCTTAGATTCTCAGCAGCCGAACCGATCCTGACACACACGTCGCGGTATGAGTGACATCGCGGTCGCTGTCGTGAGCTACAATACTCGCGAACACCTCCGGCGCTGTCTCGCGTCGGTGGCGGCTGAGGGCGCTCCCGAAACCGTCGTGGTCGACAATGGGTCCACCGATGGCAGCATCGAGATGCTGCGCAACGAGTTCCCGGACGTCATCCTCGTCGTCGATGAGTCGAACCCGGGGTATGGCGGTGCGGCGAATGCGGCGATCGCGCGGTGTCGCGCTCCCTACGTGCTCCTGCTCAACAGCGATACCGAATTGCGCCATGGCGCGCTCCAGGTCCTACGACAGTATCTCGATGACCATCCGCGAGCGGGCATGGTCGGCCCTCGCCTTCGCAACCCCGATGGAACGCTGCAACGGTCCATCCACCAATTCCCGTCTCCGCTCATCACGTTGCTGGATTACTCGTGGGTCGGCTGGGCGGTCGTGAGGATTCCCGGCGTGCGCGCGCTGTATTCGAGATCCGACCCGCACGACCGCGCGCGCGCCGTCCCGTGGGTCGTTGGCGCGGCCCTCGCCATTCGGCGCTCGGCATTCCAGGACGTGGGCGGGTTCGATCCCTCGTACTTCATGTATTTCGAGGAGGTCGACCTTTCGTACCGGCTGCGACACGCGGGCTGGGAGACTCACTTCGCACCCGTGACCGACGTCATCCACGCCGGGGGCGCGAGCACGCGCCAGCAGCGCAGTCGGATGCTCACACAACAGATGGCTGCCGCGATGCGTTTCAGCGAGCGCTATCAGTCATGGCTGTCCGTGCACGCCACGCGGATGGCGCTCCGATTCAGCCTGTACTCTCGCGTCATCAGCGACGTCGTGCGGTACCCGTTCACGCGTGATCCCGCACACCGCGAACGGCTCGTCGAGAACATCGCGACGGCGCGAAGGGCGCTGGCCACGGTGTGGGCGCGGCCGACGCGGTAGTGCCCGGGCCGACGAGAAGCGAGATGCGGGCCCCGGCGCCGTTGCGAACGGCAGACTGGCGCTTTGTGCTTCCGATCGCGCCCGATACTCGATTCGCACACCTGGTTCTGCTCGGTGGGAGCGTCGGAGTCGTCGAGAGAGCGCTCTCCCTCGGCCTGGCTGACCGCGTTGCCGCTGCCCTCTCCCAACCCGGGAGTGCTGACGCCGTAGTTGCGTACTTCGACGCACCTCAGCCCATCGAGCGGATCGCGAGCGCCGTGGCGGCAGGTGGCGTGTTGTACCTCGAGATCGATCGAGCGCGGCCGGGCCGTGTGTCGGCCACCGTTCGACGCGTGACGACAGTACTGGCCCGGGCAGGCCTCTACGTGAGCGCGATCTACGCGGTGGAACCGGACTTCACGGTGCCCCGTGCGCTCATCGCGCTGCGGCCATCGGCGTTACAGTGGTATCGCGGGACGTTCGTTCGCGGCCCGACGACAATCGCGACCGCGATCAACGCCATCACCCATCCTGGCGTGTGGGGCGCCGAACGCGGCCGGGGCGCGGGGGTCCGGAGGTTCGTGGTCGTCGCGACGCGGGAGCCTGGCGGCGCACCGGTGCCCGCCGTACTTGCTGACCCGGCGCTGACGCGGTGCCTCGACCCGGCACGTGTTGCGCAGAGCGCCGTCGTGCTCACGCCCGGCGGTGACCGCGTCGTGATGTTCCCCTTCGCGGAACACGACCCGACTCCGTTGGCGGTAGTCAAGGTGCCGAAGACTGATGGATTCGCCGGTCGAACGGAGAACGAGCAGGGACGCATGCGCGAGCTCAGGAGCCGGGTTTCGCCGACGCTCGCGCGAGCCATCCCCGAGCCACGCGGGGTATTCAGGCTGGGGCGCCTGTTGGCAGCATGTGAGACATCACTCCCGGGCCAGACTCTGTGGTCGAGAGCGCAGACCCGGTCTCTCGCCCTGCGCGAGAAGATCGACGACCTCGGCCTCGCGATGGAATGGCTCGCCGCCTTTCATCTCGACACCGAAGCTCGGCGCGTCTCGTGGCGAGAAGCCCGGGCGACATACCTCGATGAACCCCTGCACCGATATGGCGCCGAGCTCGGAACCACTCGCGAGGAGGGGCTCCTGTTTACTCGCGCCCGCGAGGCCGCAGGCACGGCGGAGGATGCGGAGCTGCCGCTCGTTGTCCAGCACCGCGACTTCGCGACCTGGAACATCCTCCG
>DASURJ010000588.1:0-2997 GCA_036280115.1 Gemmatimonadaceae bacterium | reverse complement strand
ACCGTCGGCCGCCGCCCGTTTGGGCTCGACGAGCGTCAATCCGTGCGCCCGAAGCTTCTCGACCAGCTCCTGGGCCGACGGCGTGTCGAAGTACTGCCGGACCGCGTGCGCGATGGTCTCGCCAATGCCCCGAACCTCCCCGATCTCCTCGTCGCTGGCCCGCATGAGGGCGTCCATGGACCCGAACTGGCGCGCCAGCAGCTCTGCGGCCGTAGCGCCGACGTGCCGGATCCCGAGCGCGAACAGCAACCGTGATAACGGTTGTTGCTTCGATGCCGCAATCGCCTCGACCAGCTGCGTGGCGCTCCTCTCCGCGAAGCGGTCGAGGGCCTGCAACTGCTCGCTCGTGATCGCATAGATGTCTGCCACGTCGTGCACGAGCTCCGCGGCGATCAGCTGCTCGATCCTCGCGTACGAGAGCCCCCGGATGTCCATCGCCCCACGCGACGCGAAATGCACGAGTCCCTCGAGCTGCCGTCCCGGGCACGCGACATTCGAGCAATAGACGGCAGCCTCCTCTTCATCGCGCTCGACGGGCGTCCCGCACGCCGGGCATCTCGCGGGCATCTCCCACACACGCTCTTCGCCCGTGCGCTTCTCGGGAACGGGCCCGATCACTTGCGGGATCACTTCACCCGCGCGCTTCACCTGCACGATGTCGCCGATGCGCAAATCCTTCTTGCGGATCAAGCCTTCGTTATGCAGCGTCGCGAGCCGCACCGTCGTGCCGCCGATCTCCACCGCCTCGAGCACGGCGAAGGGGTTCAACATCCCCGTGCGGCCGACATTCACCTCGATGTTGACGAGACGCGTCTCGGCGATGTCCGGGGCGAACTTGCGCGCGATCGCCCACCGAGGTTCGCGGCCGCCGACGACCCCGAGCTCGTCCTGCAGCGCGAGCGAGTCGACCTTCACCACGCCGCCATCGATCGCGAAGTTCAACTCGGCGCGGAACTTCGTCTCCACATCGTGGGCCCACGTCGTGACGTCATCGAGCGACTCGCATCGCACGTGATGCGGGGCCACCGGAATCCCCCACTCGCGCAGCGCGGCGATCACCTCACTCTGCGTGCGGAAGGGGAGGGCAGTGCCCGCGGGTGCCACCACCGAGTAGCCGAAGAATCGCAGGGGCCGAGTTGCGGTGATCGCGGGATCGAGCTGGCGAAGCGCGCCTGCGGCGGCGTTCCGCGGGTTCGCGAACACCGGCTCCCCGGCCTGCACGCGCGCCTCGTTCATCTGCTCGAAGCGATCGAACGGGTAGTAGATCTCGCCGCGGATCTCGACGATCGGCGGCGGCGTCGTCGTGCGTAGACGCAGCGGGACGTCGCGGACCGTCCGGATGTTCGGTGTGACGTCCTCGCCGATGGTGCCGTTCCCGCGGGTCGCGCCAGTCACGAGCACGCCGTTCCTGTACGTCAGGCTCACCGCCGCGCCATCGATCTTCAGCTCGGCCGAGAAGCCGCTGCGATCCACGTCGTCTCCGACGAGCCGCGTGAGCCGCTCGGCCCACTGTTGAAGCTCGTCGTCGTTGAACGCGTTGCCGAGCGACAGCATGGGGACGAGATGCGTGTGCTTCGGCAGCGACGACATGGGAGGGGCGCCCACGCGGACCGTCGGCGAGTCGTCGGTGCGGAGCTCCGGGTGGGCACGCTCGAGCTCCTGCAGCTCGCGGAACAGCTGATCGTACTCCTGGTCCGAGATCTCGGGCCGGTCCAACACGTAATACTCGTACGACGCACGCTCGAGGCGCTGTCGAAGGTCGGCCGCGCGCGCTGCGAGCTCGCTGAGCGAGTCAGGTGGGGTCACGGGGGAGGGCGGGATCGGTAGGGTGGTCATCCCGAGGAGCGAAAGCGACGAGGGATCTCCTGTTTCGCGATCGGAGCGTGGACGCCACGATCACCGTACAGAAGATCCCTCGCTACACTCGGGATGACAACGGGAGCGTCAGTCGCCAACCATCGACCCGATTCCCGATTCGCTCCCCCACAGTTCCCTGTTCCCGGATCCCGGTTCCCTATCCTTTGGCCTCTTCCCCCAGCACCTGCATGGCCACCGACACGAGCCGGTCGAGCTCATCGTCCGACGCTCGCGGCAGTAGCGTTTCAGCCCAGAGATGGTCCTCGCGCGCCGTGTAGCGGTCGAGCAGGCGTCGGAGGAACGCCACGAGCGCGATCCGCTCGAGCTCCGAGCGCCGGCGCGTGTCCTCCCGGTCGTCGTTCGAGCGGAGCAGGGACTCGAAGCGGTGCGCGTTCCTGAGCGCCTTCGCCGTGAGTGACGCGATCACCTGGCAGAACCGAACGTCGCTCTCGGTGAACGCGTCCGACTCGCGCTCCGTGCGCAGGAAGATCGCGCCGATGACCGACGAGCGCCATCGGATGGGCACGACGACGATCGACCGCACGTTCCGCAGGTCGAGCGCGGCCCGCGCGTTCTGCATCATCGGGTCGTTAGGCGCGTCGGGAATGAAGACCGTGTCGCCCGACTCGAACGCCCGCTTGAGCTCGGGGTAACGGTCGAGGTCGACCACGAGGTTCCGGATCGACGGGTCCTCGTAGCTCGCGACGAGCCGCACGTCGGCGTTCCCGCCGGCGAGGTAGATCGAGCAGCGATCCAGGCCGAACGTCTCGCCGAGCTTGCGGGCGATGGCCTGGAGGATGTCTACGAAATGGAGCGAGGACGAGATGTCCTGCAAAATGTCGACGACAGCGACGAGCTGGTCACGCTCGCGTTCCAGCTCCGCGATCCTCTCCTCCAGCCGGGCGGTCGCCGGATCCGGCTGGGAATAAGGCACGATCGCTGACATCAACCTCGGCGTGTGGATCATCGCGGGGGGCCCCGGTGTGCTCGTTGAAGGCTTGGCTGTCGAAGCGAATGACGCGGTTCCGACCCGTCTCCTTCGCCACGTACAGCGCATCGTCTGCAGCTTTCACGAGGGCATCACAATTCTCGATTCGGGGATGCGGCCATGCCGCCACGCCGCAGCTCATCGTCCGCTGG
>DASURJ010000587.1:0-2781 GCA_036280115.1 Gemmatimonadaceae bacterium | reverse complement strand
CCTGAGCGCGAAGCCTGTTCAGGGCAGCGTTGACCTGGATTGCAATCTGGTGGGTGAGTCGCGGACCTGCCCGCCTTCGCCGAGGCTACGGCGGGTCCGCCGGAGCGTTCGCGTAGGCGGAAAGGTCCACCGAGGTACCTCGGTGGACAGGGCAAAACCGGCCATTTGTCGACACTTCAAAACCGGCCATTTCCGGTGAGCGGAATCGAGGCCAGTGAGTTCTACTTCGTTCCGTCCTCCGTACGCAAATCAGTCTGCACCTTCGTCCGCCAGCTGCGTGGCCCGCATTTGAGCACGTGCGCGTGATGCAGCAGGCGATCGAGTAGCGCCGTCACTGCGGCGGTGTCTCCGAGGAGCTTGCCCCAATCGTCGACGGGTCGATTCGACGTCAGCAGCGTGGACGCCCGCTCATATCGCCGCATGATGAGTTCGAGGAGGTCTTCCGCCGCGGTGTGTGCCAGCTTCCGCATGCCGAGGTCGTCGATGATCAGCAGCGGTACGGTCGCCAGCTCGGCGAGATAGTCCTTGCGTGTGCCCGCGAGCGTCGCCTCCGCGAGCTCCTCGAGCAGGGTGTGGGCCTCGCGGTATACGACGCGGTAGCCCTGCAGGATGGCGGCGCGTCCAATCGCTTGTGCTAAGTGGCTCTTGCCGGTGCCGGGCGGGCCGAGGAAGAGGACGTCCTCGCGCTGGGCGATGAAGCGCGCGGTGGCGAGCTCGTAGACGAGCGCGCGATTCATCTTCTTGTTGAAATCAAAATCAAAGGTGTCGAGCGAGCGCTCGGGATCACGGAAGCGCGCGAGCTTGTGTCGGCGCTCGAGTAGCCGGTCCTGGCGGCGACGGAGTTCGTCGGTCACGAGCGCAGACACGAGGTCGAGGGGCACCATCTTCTCGGTCTGTGCTTGTCGGAGCCGCGTTTCCAAAACGGCGGCCATGCCCGAGAGCCGGAGTTGCCGGAGCGCTCGGTCGAGTTCGACGAGATTCATTGCGCGTCTCCTGTGCGATCGATGAGATCGCGATAGAGGGTGAGCTGCCGGATGAGGGGATCGACCTGCTTGAGCGTCAGCGGGACCGGCGGCCGACGTTCGAGATACCGGCGAAGGAAGCGATAGCTCGGCACGCCGAGATCGAGGGCGGCCTTGGCGGCATCTTCGATGACCGCTGGGCCGTGTTTCTTGGCCAGCGACAGCACGCCGAGGATGCGACGGACACCGGCTTCTCCGTCATGGCGATGGATGTGATCGCAGATGGTGCTGACTGCAGGGCCGATGCGCATGGCCGCTTCGAGGAGCGCGACCGTCTTCGGCGGTGTGCGTCGCGGCCGATCGGCATCGGCGATGCGGTGCCAGCCGCGTGGCGCCCGCACGTGCTCGCGTAAGAGCTGACCGGTCCTCGGATCGAGGAGACGCACGAAGAGGTCGTTCCACTGCACGTCGACGCGCCGGCCGATCCAGCCGGGCGGGGTGCCGTAGTACGCGGCCTCGACTTCCACGCAGCCATCCAAGTGGACGGTGCGGACGCCGAATCGGTAATAACGAAACGGCTCGAGCGGCAGCGGGCCGAGCGCCCCCTGCTCCTCGGCAAACATCGCGGCGACCTGGCGCTTCGTGGTGCCGTGGACGCGCGTGTCGGCCCAGTGGGCTTCCCAGCGATCGAGATACGCTTGCGCTTCCTCCAGCGATTCGAAGCGGAGGCCGCGTAACGGCGTCTTCTTCGCGTGGCCGACGCCGGCTTCGACTTTACCTTTGCGGTCTGGATCGCCGACACGGCACGGCAACGCGACGACGCCGTAGTGCGCGAGCACGTCGCGGTACAGCGGATTGAGCGCGGGGTCGTAGATATCCGGCGTGAGGACGCCTTCTTTGAGATTGTCGAGGACGATGACGCGGACCGTGCCGCCGAGCCGACGAAAGGCGCGCTCGTGGAGCTCGGCCCAGATCTGCGTGCTCGACTGCCACACCAGCAGGCGGACGGCTTTGCGGGAGTAGCCGAGGGTAAAGACGAAGAGCCGCGTGCGGCGATATTTGCCCGTCTCTGGATGACGGACCATTGGACCATCGCCGTAATCGACCTGCGCTTCCTCGCCCGGTGCGGTCGTGATCACGACGCGCGCCTCCGGCGACGACATCCCGCGGAGCGTCACGACAAAGCGGCGCACGCTCGCATACCGCGCGGTGAAGCCGTGATCGTCGACGAGGTCCTGCCAGATCGCCATGGCGTTGCGGCCCCGACCGAGCGCCTCGGCGATCAGCTCTCGATACGGCTCGCACGCGCTCGCACTCGGCGCACGGCCCGGACGCTGAAGCGGGACCGAGTCGGTGGACACCGCCGCCGTGGTGGCCGCTTTCGCCTGACCCGAGTCGGCGGCCACCGTCTCGGAAATGGCCGGATTTGCTCCACCGGAGTCGGTGGACACCGAGGCGGTGGAAATGGCCGGTTTCGCCCTCGCTGCGCGGCGGCCGCGGCCCGGCACCACGATGCCCGCGGCCTTGAGATAGCCGCTGATCGTTTCTCGCCGGACCCCGGTCGTCCGCTCGATGCGCCGCAGCGACCAGCCTAATCGCCCCAGCGCCACAACCTGGTGGTGTTTGTCGTCAGCCAAGACGTTGCTCATGCCGCGTAGGAACACTGCGTTCCTCGTCGGCGTCAACGCCTCGAGCCGCTACTCGAAATGGCCGGTTTTCAGCTGTCCATTAATGGCCGGTTTTGGGTGTCCACCGAGGCTCTGCAACCGGTTGCAGGACCGCGGGTTAACTGCGCGAGATCAAGACTGTCACACCGTCG
>DASURJ010000586.1:0-2460 GCA_036280115.1 Gemmatimonadaceae bacterium | reverse complement strand
CGTCGACCTTCTCCCGCTCAAGGTCTCGACCCGGCGCACGCTCGGCAGTTTTCTCGAGGGACTCGATCTCGACCTGCGGTACACGCTGCGGGCGCTCAGACGCGCGCCGATGTTCACTGCCGTCGTCGTGCTCACCCTGGGTGTCGGGTTTGGTGGCGCGACGGCGTTGGTCGACATCGTTCACACCGTCTACGCGAGTGCGCTCCCATTCGGCGATGGTGACCGGCTCGTTCGCGTGCGCAACGCGAACACATCGCCGCAAGGCGACGTGCGGCGGTACAACGTGACACCGAGCGATTACGATCTCCTGCGGACGGAGAGTCGGAGCTTCAGCGAGGTGGTCGCACAGGCCGCGCGAAACATCTCGCTTCTGGGCGACGGACCGGCCGAGCGGGTGAGCGCGATCGGAGTGTCGGCGAACTGGGCGCAGACGTTGCGCATCAGCCCGGTCCTGGGACGAGTGTTCACGCCCGAGGAGGAGCGAGCGGGATCCGATGCCGGCGTTGCGCTGATCTCGCACGCGCTCTGGCAGCGGCGATTCGGCGGCGACCCCGACGTCGTGGGCGCGCCACTGCGGTACGATGGCGGCGCGCTCACCATCGTCGGTGTGATGCCACCGAACATCAACTACCCGTATGACGCCGCGGTGTGGACGCCGTGGACGTTCCAGGCGAGCAACACCACAGCAAGCTCGCTCAACGTCTTCGCCCGACTGGCGGATGGCGTTTCCGTCGAGTCGGCGCGTGCAGACGCTGACCGTCTTCACCTGGCTCGAAAAGCCGCGAATCTCAACCGAACGGCGACCGGGTTCGACGTCGCCACGCTGCGCACGGACTTCATTCGCGACGATGCGCGCACGTTACAGGCACTGTCGGCGGCTGTCCTCTTTCTGCTCGTCCTCGCGTGCGTGAACGTGACGAACCTTCTCATCGCACGTTTCACGACGCGCCGTGTGGAACTCGGCGTGCGCGCAGCGCTTGGCGGGCGGCGCGATCAGCAGATCAGACAGATGCTGCTGGAATCGGTGGTGTTGTTCACGGGCGGCGTCGCGGGCGGTCTGCTGATCGGAAGTTGGCTGCGACGAGCGCTCTCGGTGATCATCCCCGACGACTTTCAGACCGAGCTCGGGTTCGTGGGCAATGGGCTCGGCGTCGGTGTCGCCATGGCGACCTTAGGCGCGGGCCTCGCGTGTGGGCTCGGGTTGGGGATCCTCGCGGCTGTCCGGGCGGCCCGGCTCGACCCGATGACACTCGTGAGACAAGGCGGGCGCGGGAGCATTGGGCGCGGTGACCGTCGCATGTTCGACGTCCTCGTCGCCGCGCAGCTGAGCCTTTCGCTGGTGCTGCTCGTCGGTGCCAGTCTCCTGATCGGTCGATTCCGTGATCTGACCACCGCCCACCCCGGTTACGACGTGGCCGACATGGCGACATTACGGCTGACGATCGAACAGGAGCGGTATCGTACTCCCGACGCCCGCAACCAGCTCGTGCGCGCGCTCGAGGAGCGTCTCGCGGATGTGCCGGGCGTCGCGGCTGTGGGCATCACGACGGTGAATCCGCTCTGCTGTGGCGACTGGGGCGCACCCATCGAGGTCGAGGGGCGGCCTGTCGTGCCGGGCGAGGCGCCGACGCTCGTCGCGCACAGCTACGTGTCTCCGGGCTACTTCGGCACCATGCGGATGCCAGTCCTGCGCGGTCATGGCTTCGTCGGCACGGATCGCCCGAACAGCCCGCTCACGGTCGTCATCGACGAAGAGTTCGCGCGGATGATCTGGCCCGGCCAGGATCCCTTGGGGAAGCGCGTCCGCGTTGCACGCCCGAACGCGGAGTGGCGCACGGTCGTCGGTGTGGTGCCCACCACCGAGCACGAGGCCGAGATGCGCGCGAGCTGGTTCCTGCCGTACTACCAGGATCCGACCGGCCCCTCGACCGAGCAACTGCACGTGATGGTGCGCCGAGCACCTGGGGTGTCGGGTATGTCCATGGATGCGTTGCGTGACGTGGTGCAGGACATCGACCCGAGTCTCGCCGTGTACGGCATGACGACCATGGAGGCGCTACAGGACGAGCGCACGGCGCAGGATCGACTCGGCGCGATCGTGTCAGGTGTCTTCGCCGCCTTCGGACTCCTGCTGGCGGCATTCAGCCTGTACGGGCTGCTCTCATACTCGGTGGAGCTACGTCGCGGCGAGATGGGGCTTCGCATGGCACTCGGCGCGAATCGCCGATCGATCGTGACCCTCGTTATGAGGCAGGCAGGGACGCGGCTCGTTGCGGGGACCGTCCTTGGCATCCTGCTCGCGCTCGCGGTGAATCAGCTGTTGCGCCGTATGGTCGAGGGCTTACCATGGGTGTCGTGGCAGACCGTGCTCGTGCTCTCGGGCGGCATGGTGATCGTCACTGCGGTGGCTGCGCTCGCGCCGGCATTGCGGGCAACGAAAGCGGACCCGATCCAGTGCCT
>DASURJ010000585.1:0-5303 GCA_036280115.1 Gemmatimonadaceae bacterium | reverse complement strand
GAATCGTACATCGGCTCCACCGCAAGGAAGATCAACCCCACGCCTTTCGTCTCGACGGCGCGCTCGAGCCACGTGAGCGCACGCGCCGTGTCCCCGAGCGCCGCGTAAATCGCTGCCACGCCCTCACCCGGAACGTACGGGCGTGATTCCAGCGCTCGCGCCGCGGCCAGCGCTTTGTCACGCTCGCCGGCGCGCGCGTACACGAACCCGGCGATCCCGGACTCGTAGCTGCCGAGCCTCACGCTGTCCGGCGGGAGCGCGGCGATCGCGTCGGCGTGACGCCCGAGAAACGACAGCACGCGCGCGCGCTGTACCCGCGCCACGGGGTACGACGGGTCGATTTCGAGCGTCCGCCGCAGGACCGAATCGGCTTCGGGCAGGCGCCGCTCCCACCCCAGCAGCGTCGCGATGCGCGCGTTCGTGATCAGTGAGAGGGGGTCGAGCCGGCGTGCACGCTGCAGCGCGGCCATGGCCGCATCGTGCCGACCCGATGCGATCAGGGGCCAGGTGCGCCAGTACCACGCCGCCGTGGACGTGGAGTCCAACTCGATTGCCCGACCGATCTCCCGGTCGGCGGCCGCCCAGTCCCAGTCGTGAAACGTGTGAATGATGCCAAGCGAGACGTGGATCTCCGCCAGTGTGGAATCGAGGGCGACGGCGCGCACGGCGGATTGCTTCGCCTGCGAGAACAGCTCGGTCGGCGCGCCGAACCCCGTCCAGGCGAGAATGCTGTACGTGTCAGCGAGCCCCGCGTGCGCTCGCGCGTACAGGGAATCGATCCTGAGCGCGTTCCGAAAGTGCGTCTCCGCCTGTGCGAGCGACGCCGCGGTCCGCTGGTCGAAGAAGTACCGGCCCTTCATGTAGCTCTCGTACGCTTCGGCGTTCACCGTGTGCCGCTCGGCGATTCGGGCGCGTTCCGCGGGGAGCAATCGGCGCTGCAGTCGCTCGGCGATTTCGGCGGCGAGGTCGACCTGAAGGGACAGCAGGGACTCGAATGCCCGATTGTACGTCGCGTTCAACAGACGCTCGCCGCTCTCGACGTCGATGAGCGCCGCAACGATGCGCACGGTGTCACGATGGCGCCGAGCGCTGCCTTCCACGATGTAGTCGACGCCGAGCTCGCGCCCGATGCCCTGGATGTCCCCGGTTCGACCCTTGTGCGCGAACGCGGTCGTGCGCGGGGTAACGCGGAAGTGGCCGACCTGCGCGAGTACGCCCGTCAGCTCCTCGGTGATGCCGTCGCTGAAGTACTCGTTCTCGCGGTCCTCGCTCATGTTCGTGAACGGCAGCACGGCGATGGACGGCGGGGATGGCTCGCCACTCGCGACGAGAAGGAATGCAGCCCCTGTGAGCACGAGGACCGCAACCGCGGCGGCGCGGGCGATCCAGCGTTTTCGGGCGACCGGACGCACCGCGGGCGGTGGCACGGTGGCCGGTGGTGGCGCTTCGGCGCCTGGCGAGTCCAACACGCTGATCACCGCGGCGGCGAACTCGCGCGTCGACGCGAACCGATTGGCTGGCTCTTTCTCGAGCGCCGTACGCATCACCTCGTCGATCCGGGGGGGCAGGTCCGGTCGCAGCGCGTGCACCGACGGAACGGTGGCGTAGAGATGCTGCGCAACGAGTGCGGGCACGCTCGACGCCTGGAACGGCGGCGCCCCGGTCAGCATCTCGAACACCACGCAGCCAAGTGCATACACGTCGCTGCGCGCGTCCACGGTTGCCGACCCCGTGGATTGTTCGGGGCTCATGTACGCCGGCGTGCCGATAATGATTCCGGTGCCGGTCAACGCTTCGGCGCTCTCGAGCGCGCGATGCGCGATGCCGAAGTCGGCGACCATCGCATGCTCGTCGTCCACGAGGATGTTCGCCGGCTTCACGTCGCGATGAACGACGCCGCGGCGATGGGCGTAGTCGAGCGCCGCCGCCACGTCGTTCAGAATGCGGCGCACGTCGGCCGGCGGTAGCGGTCCCTCCCGCGCGATCCGCTCGCGGAGGGTCTCGCCGCTCACGAGCGGCATCACGTAGTAGAGTAGCCCGTCGGTTTCGCCGGAGTCGTGGAGCGGCAGGATGTGCGGATGCTGCAACTGCGCGACGACCTCGATCTCGCGCCGGAAGCGCTCGCCGCCTAACGCTGATGACGCGTCCGCGTTGAGCAGCTTGAGGGCGACGGAGCGGTGATGCTTCGTGTCGGTGGCGAGGTAGACGGTTGCGGCCCCACCGTGTCCGAGCTCCTTGCCGAGCACGTAGGCGCCGACCTGCTGCCCTTCGCGCGCGGACGGCGGCTCGGGGTGGAGGATACTGGCCAGTCGATTCGGTGCGGCGTCGAACAGCTCGCTCGGTGTGACGTCCGCGTGTAGCATGGCGGCGACCCGATCGCGCAGCTCGGGGTCATGGGACGCCGCCGACGCCACGAACGCGTCCCGCTCTGCGGCTGGGCGCTCGAGTGCCCGCTCGAACAGACCGACGACCTCTTCCCACCGCGTCCTCATTTCACGGTCGCCCTGGTTGCGTTGTGCCGATCGGGTCCCGGGCCCGCGACCTCGGTGAACAGCCAGGCGCGTGCGGCACGCCAGTCCCGCTCGACGGTGCCGGTCGAGAGTCCCAAGAGTCGTGCCGTCTCCTCGGTCGAGAGACCGGTGAACATGCGATGCTCGACTACCCGGGCGCGCCGCGGGTCAATGACGGCGAGTCGCTCCAGCGCTTGGTCGAGCGCGATGAGCTCTTCAGGCTTCACTGCCGCCGCATGCGTCGCATCGTCGTAGGACACGAGCTCTGGAGCGCCGCCGCGTTTGAGCGCCACCTGGCGGCGGGCGGCATCCACGAGTATCTGACGCATGGCTCGCGCGGCGATGGCGAAGAAGTGCGCCTCGTCGCTCCAGGCAGCCGAGCGTGTCGCGGTCATCTTCAGGAAGGCTTCGTGCACGAGCGCCGTCGTGCTGAGCGTGTCGCCGGCGCGGCCGGCGCGCACCGTGTGCGCGAGCGCCTTGAGGGACACGTATACCTCCTCGAACAGTCCATCGACCGGCCGGGCATCTCGACTCCCGGCTATCGTTCCAGGCGCATTCGTCATTGGCGTCGTTGCGTCGTACTCCGCCGCTCGAGACCGATGCGCTCGAGGATTCTCTCGAACCGCGGGTCGGCGCGGAGCGTGTCGTACATTGGCTCCCTCGCGAGCGTGATCAAAATCCCTCGAGATTCGACCGCCGCGTTGAGCCAGCGAAGGGCTTGCTCGACATCCCCAAGTCCGGCGTAGATGGCGGCCATCCCCTCCCCAGGGACGTAGGGACGCTCCTCGAGGGCCCGCGCGGCGGCGAGCGCGGCGTCCCGACGGCCGGCGCGCGCGTACACGTATCCGGCGACGCCTGCCTCGTAGCCGCCGAACCTCACGGTATCCGCCGGAAGGGCAGCGATCGCTGAATCATGCTGCCCCATGGCGGACAGCACCCGGGCCCGAAGCAGTCGGGCGAGTTGCGCGTTCGGGCTTTCCTTCAGGATTGCCCTCGCGACCGAGTCCGCAGCACGGTAATCCCGAGCGAAGTAATACAGGGAACCGATCCGCGCGCCTGTGACGGGGGACAGCGGATCGAGCTGGCTCGCCCTGCGCAGCGACGACATGGCCGAGTCGTAGCGGCCACCGGCGAATAGATGCCACGTTCGGAAATACCACGCACGCGCGAGGCTCGAGTCCTTTCGGATCGCGAGGCTCGTTTCGCTGTCGGCGGCCGCCCACTGCCAGTCGTGGAAGCCGCGGATGATACCGAGCGAGACGTGAGTCTCCGCCAGCGTCGAGTCGAGCGACTTCGCGCGGAGCGCTGATTCCCTGGCGCGAGCGAAGAGCTCGGCGGGGGCCGCGTAGCCGTTCCACGCCAGGATGCTATACGTGTCGGCGAGCCCGGCGTGCGCGCGCGCGTAGCGCGGATCGATCTCGATCGCGCGCTGGAAGTGGTCGAGGGCCTGCGCGAGCGATGGCGCGGTCCGCTGGTCGAAGAAGGAGCGCCCCTTGAGGTAATTGTCGTACGCCTCGGGATCCACGGTATGACGCCGGCTCAGTTTCGCGCTGTCTGCCGGCAGCAGGCGCTGTTGGAGTCGCTCGGCGATCGCGGCGGCGATGCTGGTCTGCAGCGGGAGCCACGAGCTGAACTGCCGATCGTACTTCTCATCGAGGAGCCGGTTGCCACTCTCCACATCGTGCAGGACGGCGGCGATGCGCACCGCGTCGCCGCCTCGACGGACGCTCCCCTCGACGATGTACCTGACGCGAAGCTCACGGGCGATGCGGCGGATGTCGCCGGCGCGCCCCTTGTAGACGAACGCCGTCGTTCGCGGAGTGACGCGGAAGCGTCCGATCTGCGCGAGGGCCCCCGTGAGCTCCTCAGTGATGCCGTCACTGAAGTACTCGGTGTCGCGACTGTCGCTCATGTTCGCGAACGGCAGCACGGCGATGGACGGAATCGCCTCCGCGCGAGACGCACCCATGCGGCTGGCCGCGAACGCCCCCGCGGCGAGGATGACACCGGCTCCGAGCCCGATCGCGATCCGTCGCCCACGATTCGTATCCACCGCGCTCGGCTCTCTGACCTGCGTTCGCGCCATCGGTACGACGCGCGCAGTGCCTGACGAGTCGAGCGCGACTCCAACCGCCGCGGCAAAATCGCGTGCCGACGCGAACCGGTCCGCCGGGTCTTTGGCGAGGGCTGTCCGAAGCACTTCATCGATCGCCGGCGGCACCTCGGGTCGAAGCTCGTGCGCGGACGGGACCGGTGCCTGGATGTGCTGGGCCACGAGGCCGGCAGCATTCCGTGCGCGGAAGGGAGGCGTGCCGGTCAGCATCTCGAACACCACGCACCCGAGCGCGTAGATGTCCGTCCGGGCGTCGACCTCGCGCGAGCCCGTCGACTGCTCGGGGCTCATGTACGTCGGCGTCCCGATGACCATCCCGACGGTCGTGAGCTGATCCGCCGAGTCATCGAGTGCCCGATGGGCGATGCCGAAGTCGGCGATGGTCGCATGCTCGTCGTCGAGCAGGATGTTCGCGGGCTTCACGTCGCGATGGACGACGCCGCGCCGATGGGCGTAGTCGAGCGCGGCCGCGACGTCGTTCACGACGCGCCGCACGTCGGACACCGGTAAGCGTCCTTCCCGGGCGATCCGGTCGGACAGCGTTTCGCCGGTGACGAGCGGCATTACATAGTAGAGGAGTCCGTCCACCTCGCCCGAGTCGTGGAGCGGGAGGATGTGCGGATGGTGCAACCGCGCGACGACCTCGATCTCGCGCCGGAAGCGGTCGCCACCGAGCGCGG
>DASURJ010000584.1:0-2233 GCA_036280115.1 Gemmatimonadaceae bacterium | reverse complement strand
CGCGCCGGCAGCGGCGATTTGAAGGTGGAATGCGCGCGGATCGCCGATCGCCGAGATCGCCAACACGTTCTGACCCTGCAGGGCCGAAATAGGCTGCCGGGCGGACCCTCCCACGCGCGCGAGGCAGTCCGGCGCAAGGTGCACGATCGCCACGGGCGTGTCTGCCGCCGCACGGACCGCGTCGCTGACGGTCATGGCGCGGCCCAACGGCACGGCTTTGCGGGTCACGATCGCGAGCGACGCACGCCGTACGGCGCGAAGCGGCTCACGCCACGGTCCGGCCGGTAGCAGGCGTCGTCGATCGTCCGTCCACGCATCGGCGCTGAGCACGACCACGTTGGCAGCGCGATGGGCACGCCGATGCTGGAACGCATCGTCGAGCACCACGAGATCACAGCCACGACGCTGCGCTTCGTGGCTGCCTGCGACACGGTCCGGCGAGACGATGACGTCGATGTCGGGGTTCAATGTCCGATGCACGTCCGGCTCGTCGTTGCCGTAGCCGCGAAGGACGATGCCCGGCGTCGCACCAGCGTCGCGAAGTCGACGCGCGAACCACGCCGCGACCGGAGTCTTGCCCGTCCCTCCGACCGTGAGGTTCCCCACGGCGAGCGCCGGGACCGCGGTCGGTTTGGTTGCGAGGACCTTGGCATCGTACAACGAGGTACGGATTCGCGAGATGGCCGCGAACGCGAGCTCGAGCGGCGCGAGCGCGGCGCGAGCGACGCGCGCCCGTCCGCCGTCGCCTGCCCACACCGTCGTCACCCAGTCCCCGTTACGCACGCTCTGACGCGGCGATAGCATCGGACAACAGCGCCTCGAACCGTGGCGCCTCATCCTCGGCCCCACGGGCAGACGTGGCGACCACCGGCGTCGGGTCCGTGTAGACCACGTTGACGCGAGAGAACGGCTTGGGGATCATGAACCGGTCCCAGCTCCTGAGACGCCAGGCGCGCGTCGCACTCACGCCGATCCCGATGATGGGGGCGCCAGCACGCTGTGCGGCAACGAGCGCACCGCTCGCGAATCGTCGTGCCGGCCCGCGCGGGCCGTCCGGTGTCACCGCGACCTCGCCCCCACTCTCCAGCTCCCGCACGAGCCCGAGGAGCGCGCGCGCTGCGCCACGCGTCGACGACCCACGGATCGTTCTCAGGCCGAGACGGTCCGCGACACCGGCAACGACCTCGCCGTCGCGATGCGCGCTGATGACGATCGCGACGCGCTGCCCGCGGTGCAACCAGAGCAGCGGAAGCAATTCTCCGTGCCAGAACGCGAAGATGAACGGCTGCCGGTTCGCATGAAGCGTTCGATAGGCGACGTCATTGACGACGTGGAAGCGCCACGTACTCGCGAGCACGCGTAAGAGCCAGGTCCCGGCGCGAATCGCGAGCGAGAGCTTCCAGTCGCGCGATGTCTCGCTCACGCAGCCATCTCGCTCGCCATCCTGGCCACGCGAGCGGCCGCTCCCGGCGTACCGAGCCGAGACCGAACGTCAGCGAGGCCTGCCAGCATCTCCTCACGCCTGGCGTCACCCACGGACAACAACGGGAGCAGGGTCTCGGCGACCCGCACCGGAACGATGGCGTCCTGGACGAATTCCGGGGCAACCTCCCGTCCCGCAACGACGTTCACCAGGCCGATACGCGGAATCTTCACGACGCGACGCGCGATCGCGTACGTCCACCGACTCGTGCGATAGGCGACCACGAGTGGGCAGCCGGCCACCGCCGCCTCGAGCGTCGTCGTCCCACTCTTGCATAACGCGGCGTCCGCGGCGCGCAACACGGTGAACGACGCCGACGGCACGCGCGGATACGGGCAGCGCTCCGGATCGATGACGACCGATGGCGCCACGCTCACGACCACGCGCAGCCCCGGCCGACGTTCCTCGAGGATGCGCGCCGTTCGCACGAAGTCATCGAGGTGGCGGTGAATCTCCTGAGACCGGCTACCGGGAAAGAGCGCGAGCACCGTGTCCGAAGCCTTGAGCCCCAGTGCGGCCCGCGCGGCGGCACGATCGGGCATCTCCGCGATGCGATCCAACAGCGGATGCCCCACGAAGGTCGCATCGATCCCGTGAGAGCGCAGTAGCGGCTCCTCGAAGGGAAGGATCGGCGCCGCGCGCGTGATGATTCTCGAGAGCTCGGTCAGCCGCCCGGCCCCCCAGGCCCATACCTGCGGCGTGATGTAGTAAAGCACCGGCACTCCCGCGTCGGCGGCGGCGGCCGCGAGC
>DASURJ010000583.1:0-2589 GCA_036280115.1 Gemmatimonadaceae bacterium | reverse complement strand
GTTCCTCGTCGAGTTCTACGCGAACTTCGGTGAGATCGGCATTCTGATCGGCATGGCAATTGTCGGCGCGTTGTATCGTTTGCTGGACAACGACCTGAACCGCCCGCGGCAGCCGCTGCAGGTCACGATCTGTGGCCTGGTGTTGCTGGTGCCGCTCCTGAACATCGAGTCCGACTTCTCGCTCGTCTTCGGGGGGCTGTTCATGAACGGCGTGGCACTCTGGTGTCTGCTCGTGGCGTTGGCGCAATTGCCGCGGCGCCGGCCACGACGGTCGCTGCGCCTCGAGCCGTCGTTAGGCGGCGTCGGGGGGGCGATGTCGTGACGACCGTGCTGCGACCCCCTCCCGCGCTCGCCGTCGCGGAGACGACCGAGCTCCCCCTCGCCTCACGTGGCGCCCTCGCGACGGCCACGCTCGCCCCGTCGGGAGACGGGATCGCGTATGCCGCACGCCTCCTCCGCACGGCGATCGCCGATCTCATCGGGCACGACCCCACCGTCGTGGAGCTCGGCGTCACGGAGGCGCAGCCCGTCGCGCTCAAGACGCGCGTCCAGTTCCTCGCGCGCCTCGCGCGGCTTCAGAGCCTGCGGCGGGTCGACTGGCTGCTGTTCACGCACGTGGGCATCGCGCGCGCGCAGCTTCGCGTCCCGAAACAGTGGCGACGTCCGTACGGCGTCATGCTGCACGGGATCGAGGCGTGGAGCGCGACACTGGACGCCGAGCGGAAGGCCGCACTCCGCGAGGCCCGGGTGCGAATCGCCATCTCGCCGCACACGGCGCGGCGTGTCGCGATGGCGCATCCCGGGCTCCCGCCCGTCGACACCTGCCTCCTCGCGCTGCTTCCCGATGACGAGCATCCCGACCGCGTGCCGGCCGACGTGCGCGTGGATTTCGGGCCGCACGCCGTCGTGATCGTCGGCCGCATGAGCGCGGCCGAGCGGTACAAGGGGCACGACCAGCTGCTGCTCGCGTGGCCGCGCGTGCTCGCCGACCTGCCCGACGCAACGCTGGTCATGGTCGGACGGGGCGATGACGTCGACCGGCTTCGCGCCAAGGCCGCGGCGTTAGGCCTCGGCCGCAGCGTCCAGTTCACGGGCTTCGTGCCCGATCCGGCCCTGCGCGCGTTGCTTCGTCATTCGGCGGTGTTCGCGATGCCGAGTCGCGGGGAAGGGTTCGGGCTGGTGTACCTGCAGGCGATGCGCGCGGGGGTCCCCTGTCTCGGGTCGCGCGACGACGCGGCGGCAGACATCATCGTCGACGGCGAGACCGGACTGCTCGTCCCGCACCAGGATCCGGATGCCATCGCCGGGGCACTGGTGCGGCTGTTGACCGACGACGGCATGCGCCGGCGCATGGGCGAGGCAGGGCGGCGCCGCTTCGAGGCGACATTCACGTATCCGCGCTTCCGGTCCCGCCTCGCCGCACTCCTCGGGCGCGCGTTCCCGGCACCCACGAAGGATCGTTGACATGTGCGGAGTCGCCGCAGCAATCGGCGTAGCCGAGGCCGGCGCGGTCGCCGAGACGATGGCGCGCGCCATGTCGCACCGCGGCCCCGATGACCACGGGCACAGCACGCTGGTGGACGGCGACGGCGTGGTGGCCGGCGCGATGGCGCATCGCCGGCTCGCCATCATCGACCTGACGGCCAACGGGCATCAGCCGATGGCGACGCGGGACGGGCGGTTCGCGATCGCGTTCAACGGCGAGATCTACAATTACCGCGAGCTTGACGCTCGGCTGGCGCGTCACGGCCACGGCGCGCCGCGCGGTGGCGACACGGCCGTGCTGCTCGAGGCCTGGGCTCGCTACGGGCCTCGCGTGCTCGAGGATGCGGCTGGCATGTTCGCGTTCGCGCTCTGGGACGCGCAGGAACGGGCGCTGTACGTCGCGCGCGACCCGTTCGGCATCAAGCCGTTGTACTACGCCCGCGTCGATGGCGGCGTGCTCGTGGCGAGTGAGCTCCGCGCACTGCTGGCATCCGGGCGGGTCGCGCCTCGTCTCGAGCCTCGCGCGGTGGCGAGTTACCTGACGTTTGGCGCGGTCCAGGAGCCGGCGACGATCATCGCCGGCGTCCGCATGGTTCCCGCCGGCGCGGTCCTGCGCTTCGTCGTGGGCGACAGGGCAGTGCGCGAGGAGCGTGTCGCGACCGTGGCCCCGTTCGCGATGGCGGTCGAGCTCCTGACCGATCGGCGGACCGCGGTGCGCGAGTTGCGCCGCGCCCTCGAGCGTTCCATCGACCGTCACCTCGTGAGTGACGTGCCGGTGTCCGTTTTCCTCTCGGGCGGCCTCGATTCGTCGGCGGTCGCGGCGCTCGCGGCCCAGCGCGCGGGCGCCGCCATCGACGGCTTCACGGTCACGTTCGCCGAGCGGCGCTTCGATGAGCGCGGTATCGCGCGTCAGGTCGCGGACCGGTACGGGATCAACCATCATGAGATCCCGTTAGGCGGGCGTGACCTCCTGGCCGCGTTGCCGGCGGCGTTCGCCGCCATGGATCAACCCACGCTCGACGGCATCAACACGTACGTCGTGAGCGAGGCTGTTCGTGCCCGCGGCTCGAAGGTGGTCCTCTCGGGGCTCGGCGGCGACGAGTT
>DASURJ010000582.1:0-7187 GCA_036280115.1 Gemmatimonadaceae bacterium | reverse complement strand
GGAGTAGGTTCGAAGTGCGAACGGCGAAGTGCGACGTGCGAAGGGCGAAGTGCGAAGGGCGAAGTGCGACCGGCGAAGTGCGAACGGCGAAGTGCGAAGGGCGAAGTGCGAAGGGCGAAGTGCGAAGGGCGAAGTGCGAACGGCGAAGTGCGAACGGCGAAGAGCGAACGGCGAAGAGCGAACGGCGAAGAGCGAAAGGCGAAATGAAACGCGCATGGACGGGCTGAATTGGTAGCGCACACCGCGAGACCATTCCGCATAGTGCGGCATGTCGACCCAACTGCGTGTGCTCGATGCCGCCCGCTCTATCGTTGACGAGGTCAATGCCCTGCTGGATGCGAGGCGACCGCGGTTGCTATACGAAGATCAGCTGCGCGAGTCAGCCGAGTCGATCGCTTCCAATATCCGCGAGGCGCATGGTCGCCATCCTGGGCCGGATCGCAATCGGTTCTATCGGTTCGCACGCGGCTCAGCGGAAGAGACTGACGAACACCTGTTCGCGAACTATCGAGCCAAGAGACTGTCACTGAAGTGTTACCGCAGGCTCCACAACCGGCTCGCGACCACCATAAAGATGCTGAACCGATTGATGGAATGACCGCTCCGCCGTTCGCTCTTCGCACTTCGCCGTTCGCTCTTCGCCGTTCGCGCTTCGCCGTTCGCACTTCGCCCTTCGCCCTTCGCAGTTCAGCTTTTCCTCTTCGCCACCGGCACCACCACCTTCTCAGCAGTGTGCGTTGCCGAGAAGGACACGACCTTCACGTCCACGAGGCCGGCGCGTTTCGCCGCAGCGAAGACGTCCGTGTCCCTGAACGGCGCGCCCTTCCCTTTCGTGTGAACGACCCAGATCGCGCCCGCGGGCGTGAGCGACGCTCGTAGTTTGGCGAGTCGCGCGAGGTCGGCGATCGCGTTCGCGCCAAACACGATGATGTCGGTGTTCTGCTTCGGCGTACGGCGCGATACGCCGCCCGTGCGCTCGGCGAGTTGATCGAGAAAGCTCGCGTCCGTGATTCCGAGAACCGCCACGCGCATACCGGGCTTGACGCCAAGCTTGTCGAGCAGCGAGCGCGGGTTCCGGATCTTCTCCGCCCACTTCGCCGCAACGGGCCCGAGCTCGAAGTGCGCTACGCCGTCGGGGAACGTCACGCGCAGCGTGCCGGCGTCAGCGTCGAGCCGCGAAATGGACTTGTGCGGGATCGCCAGGCGAAAGCTGCCGCGGAAGAGAATGTGGTCCGACTCCAGCAGCGCCTTACCGTCGGAGCGCTTCCCGTCGAACTGCACCGTGCACTGCGCCTCGGATCCCATGGCGGTTCTGAGGTGATGGAAGAATTCGTGGGGGGACGTCGAAGGTAGCGCACCGGATCTCGCGGCGCCATCGATAGCGCTTTTCGTATCCCCGATGGCATTTTCGAGTTCTGCGGCCGACGTGCCGCCGGTCTCGAGAGAAGCCTGCGCCGTCAGTGACGATTTCTTCCAGCGCGTCGACCGCGCATTTGCCGGCACCTACGCCGTAGAGCGCGAGCTCGGTGGCGGCGGCAGGAGCCGCGTGTTCGTCGCGACCGGGACCGCCCTCAAGCGACGCGTCGTCATCAAGGTATTGTCGCCGGAACTCGTAAGCCCGGTGATGGCGGCGCAGTTCCTGTCCGCACACCGCATGGGCTGCGACGCCGAGCGACTGCTGGAGCAGGAGTACATCGCGCTCGGGCCGGGTGCTGAATTCCGAACGGGACTTCCCGCCGTTTCGATCTCACTCGGTTTCGCCCTTGCGCCGTTCAATCTCGCCGCAACGCGATGATGGGATCGACCGCTGTCGCGCGACGGGCAGGGAGCCAACTCGCGACCGCCGCCACCGCCGTGAGGAACACCGTGATCGCGATGAAGCTCGCCGGGTCGGTTGGTGACACGCCGACGAGCAGACTTCGGATGACCGGGGTGACCGCGAACGCCCCGGCCAGCCCGATCGCCAGGCCAATCCCGGCCAGCCGCATGCCCTGACCGATCACGAGCCGCAGCACGTCCCTGTCGCGCGCGCCGAGGGCGACGCGCACGCCAATCTCCTGCGTGCGCTGCGAGACGCCGTACGAGATGACGCCGTACACGCCGATCGACGCCAGCAGCAGTGCGATGCTGCCGAAAATCGAGAACATCGACCCGAAGAGCCCGTACTGCCAGAACCCGAGCTGGCGAACGCGCTCCATCGTGTTCACCTCGTAGAGCGCGATCGACGGGTCGGAATCACGCACGGCCTTGCGGAGGAGTGGCGTGATCGCGGCCGGGTCACCGGCGGTGCGCACCACGAGGCCCATCCCGCGCCACACGCCGAAGCGCAGTGGGACGTAGGCGGCGGACTGCGGGTCGCGTTCGTCCAGGTCATCGTTCGCGATATCGGGTACGATCCCGATGACCGTGAACCACGGCCCGGTCGAATCGGTCGCGACGCGAAACCGTCGGCCTAACGCGACAGACCCCGGCCACAGGCGTCGCGCCATCGTCTGGTTGATCACGGCAACCGGCGTACTGTCACGCGCCTCGGCAGACGTGAACGTTCGGCCGCTCACGAGACGAATGCCCAGGGTGGTGAAGAAATGCTCCGACACGCCGGCGTAGAAGCCGAATGGCTCCCTCCCCGGTTCCGCCGGTTGTCCCTCGACGACGATGCCGCCGCCGTTCGCGCCGCCCGAGGCCGGAATCAGGCTCGACGTGAACGCCGCCTGTACGCCGGGCAATGCCTCGACGCGCTGCACGATGTCTTCGGCGCGGCGAGCGCGGGCGTGAATGGAGTCGTACCGCGGCCCCTGCATGTAGTAGCGGGTCGTCATGAGGGGCGTCGTGTCGTATCCGGCACTCGTCGTCTGCAGGCCGTAGAAGCTACGCACAAAGAGGGTGGCGCCCACGAGCAGGACGAGCGCCAGGGCGATCTCCGCGACGACGAGCGTATTGCGGAGCCGGCTCCTGCGCACGCCTGTGCCGCTGCCGCGCGCTCCATCGCGAAGTGCCTCCTGGAGACTCCCGCGCGCCGCCTGCAGCGCCGGGGTGAGTCCGAAGAGAACTCCGGTGAGCATGGAGATCGCGGCCGTGTACAGCAGCGTCGGCTTGTCGAGCATCCAGTCGATGTAGTATGGGATCGCGTCGGATGTCGGAATCGCCTGGTCGAGCAGTTGCAGTCCCCACGCGGCGAGCGGAATGCCCAGCACACCACCGGCCACGCCGATCAGGACGCTCTCGATCAGGAGTTGCCTGACGATCCGATGTCGTCCGGCGCCTAACGCCGACCGGATCGCGATCTCACGCGACCGCGACGTCGCGCGCGCGAGCATGAGGTTCGCCACGTTCGCGCACGCGATGAGCAGCACGAACGTGACCGCGCCCATCATCGTGAGCACGAGCAGCCGGATGTCCGCCGGGATGAACTCGTCGCGAAGGGGCGTGGCGCGCGCGCCCCAGTCGGCGTTCTCGGGATGTTCGCGCGCGAGACGCGCGGCCACCTGGCTGAGCCCCGAACGGGCCTGGGCGACCGAGACCCCGGGGGCGAGCCGCGCGAACGTGAAAAGCTCCTTGCTGTTCCGCGCGAGCCGCCCGTCCATCTCACGCAGCGGGATCCAGAGCTCCGCGAGCTCGGGGAACTTGAACCCGGGCTCCATGACCCCTATGACCGTATGGGCGATCTCGTTGAGGGCGATCGTCTTGCCGATGATCTGCGGGTCGCGGCCGAACCGGCGTTGCCAGAGCCCGTCACTGAGCAGGACCACCCGGTCGCCACTGGGTCTGTCCTCCTCGGCACGGATCCCCCGACCGAACACGGGCTTCTTGCCGAGCATCGGGAACAGGTTCCAGGTCACGGCGGCGCCCACCAGGCGCTCGGGTTCGTCGCCGGCCGCGAGCGTGAGGCTTCGGCCCTGCACGGCGCCGATGTCACGGAACGCGGTGGCCTGCTCGCGCCAGTCGACGAGGTTCGGCCACGCGACGCCGGAGGTCCAGTCGTGTCGTGTGTTCACTTCCTGGAGCACGACCAGCCGCTCGGGATCCTCGAAGTCGAAGGGTCGCAGCAGGACGGCGTTGACGACGCTGAAGATGGTCGTGTTCAGCCCGATCCCGATCGCCAGGCAGGCAATGGCAATGATCGTGAACGAGCGGCTACGACCGAGCGTGCGGATCGCGTAGCGAAGGTCGTGCAGGAGAGTATCCATGCCGCCTCTACGGGACGGCACGAGACACAGGTTTCAGACCTCGACGTCCAGGGGTCGCGACGCCGTTTACGGATTCGAAGTAGCCCCGAGCTTGAGTAGCACTGCCTTTCGTATCCGTTCCTCTAATCGCCCTGTAGAACCACACGGGATCCGGTCGCCGCTCGTCCCTTCCATGTTCTGCGCCTGCGCACTGAACGCCGTCTCCAGCTCGGAACCACCCTTCCCGTCCGGGCGAATCATCGAGAGCAACGAGATGTAGATCCGATAGTTGTCCGCCGCCGGGCCCGTGAACGAGTCGCCGCAGCTCAGGTACGTCGACATCGCCTGGCCACCGAGTCGGCGGGCCTTCCAGAATTCCGTGTTCCCGACGCGGCCCGTCGACGGGTCGAGCGTGCCAGGCGGAATATCGAGCTCCGTGTAGACCTGCTTCAGCGCTTCGAACGCGCGCCCCGGCGCCGCGGGGATCGGCGCCTTCGCGTTCGGCAACACGGTCGTGCGGTACACGTTCTGATCGTCGACCGCCACCGTGCGCTCCGTCGGCATCCCGATCCCGGGGTCCTGGGACGGAGACGACGCGCAGGCGGTCACGCCCGCGAACAGGAGGAGAGCTGGAAACCGGCGCATGGACACCTCGCTCACAATGTGGGACACGCTAGCGCCCGGGTTGCTGTTCGGGTAAGAGCCGCACCTGAACGTAACGCGACTCATCGAGATACTTCCGTGCGATGTCGCGCACCAGGGTCGGCGAGAGCATGGCGCGAAGCTCGGACCGGCGGAGGACGAGCCGGGGGTCGTGCTCATACCGAGCGGCAGAGGCGAGCGCGTTGAGCCAGAACCCGTTCTGCCGGAGCTCGGTCTCCTCTCCGCGGCGTTGCATCTCGCGCACTTTCTCGATCTCCTCCGCCGTCGGGCCGTCGCGCTTGATCTGCTCCAGCTCGCGGAAGACCGCCGCACGCAGCGTGTCCACCCGGTCCGGCGACGAGCCGAAATCGATAGCGAACTGGAACTCGGGACGCGGGTCGCGCTCGCTCGACTGGCTGACCGACACGCCGTACGTCGCCCCCAGCTCCTCACGAAGCACGTCGCGGAAGCGCATGCGAAGCACTTCGGCGAGCGAGGCGAGGGCATAACGATTCTCGCGCGTCCACTCGAACGGTCCGTTGAACACGATCACGGTGCGCGCCTTGGGCTCGGTCCCGCGACGGACGTCGCGCGCCACGACCCCGTCCGGCGTCCGCATGCCGATATCCTGCCACGTTTCCTTACGCCGCGTCGACGGGAGGCCGCCGAGCCACGTCAGGACGAGCGGCCGGATGGAATCGACCGTGAAGTTGCCGACGATCGTGAACGTGAAGTCGCTCGCGTCGGCGAAGCGATCGCGGTAGAACCGGAGCGACGCGCCGAGGTCGAGCGAGTCGACCGTCGCGACCGTGACCGGCTTCGTTCGTGGATGATGGCTCGACAGCGTCACCGACAGTGTGTCGCTGAACGCCTGGTCCGGGGAAAGCCCACGGTTCGCGAGCGCGGCCCGCACACGCTGCTTCCACGCCAGCGCGGCGGTCGTGTCAGCGCGTGGCGACGTGAAATAGAGGTACAGCAGCTGGAACGCGGTCTCGAGGTCCTTCGGCGATGCTCGGCCGAACATCGACTCGGTGAGCTCGCCGATGCTCGGAAACGCCGTGGCAGCCTTGCCGGCCAGCACCTTCTGGAGATCGATCTGGCTGAAGGTCCCGACCCCGCCTTCGGTCACGAGGGTCACCGCCTCTCGGGCACGCGCGAACTCGTTCGGCGCGAGCATGGACGCCCCACCCGGACTCGTGCCGAGGATGAGCACTTCGTCGGCCTTGAAGTCGGTGGGCTTGAGGATGACGCGAACGCCGTTCGAGAGCGTCCAGCGCGTCACCCCGACTTCGGGGATCGTAGAGGTGGCGACGATCGTCGCCGCGCGTGGCGTGCGCTCGACGAGCGGGCGCGACGCGTCGCCGTCGCTGTACGCCGCCAGGTCCCGGCGGGACACCGAATCGAAGACCGCCAACAGCCGACCTGGAGTCGGGACCGACGTGCCGTCCTTCTCCGGCGCGTTCACCGCGATCACGCGGTTCTTGTCGGTCAACCACTCGCCGGCGAGTCGGTTGACCTCGGCGAGCGCGATGCCGGGTACGAGGCGCTGCGCGAGCGCGTACTCGTACTCGATCCCCGGGAAGGCTTCGTCGATCAGGAACGCCCTCGTGTACTCCGCGGCGAGCGGCGCCGACTCGCGCTTGTCGCGCTCGGCGTACGCCCGCTCGTACGACCGCAATAGGTTCTGCTTGGCCCGGTCGAGCTCCGTCGCGGTGAAGCCATGCTTCTGGACGCGAATGGCTTCGGCGAGCACGGCGTCGAGACCAACGAGCACGCCGCCCTCGGGGACGAACGCGGTCAACGTGAACGCGTCGCGATCGCCAAGGAACGAGCTCTTGCCACCACCAGCGCCAATGAAGGGCGCGTCCGGCTTCTGACGAATCTCATCGAGCCGATCGTTCAGCATCTGGCTGAACAACGATTCGGTGAGGTCGTCACGATAGCCGCCGACGGTGCTGGACTGGCGGCGCGGCATCTTGAAGTAGACCGACACGGTCGTGTACTCCGCCTCCTTGTCGGTCGCGATGGCCACGAGCGTCGAGTCCTGATCGGGCACGCCGAACTTCGCGCGAGGCCGCCCGTTAGGCTTCGCCGGGACATCGCTGAAGTGGCTCCTGATCTGCTGCTCGATCTTCGCGACGTCGAAGTCACCGACCGCGACGACGGCCATGAGGTCGGGGCGATACCAGTCGGCGTAGAAGCGCCTGACGGCGTCGAGCTTGAACGTCTCGAGCGTCGTCTTGTCGCCGATGGGCAGGCGCTCGGCATAGCGCGACCCTTTGAGCAGAATCGGCACCTGCTTGTCGGCCATCCGCGCATCGGCGCCGCGCCCGAGCCGCCACTCCTCGATGACGACTCCACGCTCCTTCTCGATCTCCG